>JARGGE010000009.1 GCA_029210865.1 Trueperaceae bacterium | reverse complement strand
GCCTCGGCGCCGACGGCGTCGCGGTGATGGGCTTCTGCGGCACCGACGACGAGGGCGACAGCCTCGCCACCCTCGGCGAGGTCGCGGAGGAGTGCCGCGCGCTCGGGCTGGTGCTGATGGCCGAGATGCTGCCCCTGGGCTTCGGCGCCGACCCCAGCGTCGAGCAGGTGGCCATCGCCGCGCGCATCGGCGCCGAGATGGGCGCCGACCTGATCAAGACCAAGTACGTCGGTCCCGCCGACGCCTATGGGCAGGTGACCGAGGACTGCTTCGCGCCGGTGCTGGTGCTGGGCGGCAGCGCCCGCGAGCCCGGCGTCCTGCGATCCGAGGTGGCCGACGCGATGGCGGCCGGCGCGCGCGGGGTGGCCATCGGCCGCAACGTCTGGCGCTCGGGCGACGTGCGCGCGGCGGTGGCGGGCATCGCCGCCACGGTGCGCGGTGCGCCCGCCGTGGGCGGCGGCCCCGAGGTCCCCGAGCCCCGCGCATGAACACCGCCCGCCTCGGTCTGATCGTCAACCCCGCCGCTGGCCACGGTGCCGGGCGCAACCTGCGCCTGGCGGCCGTCGCCGTCGCCGCGCTGCGGCCGGAGCGGGTGTTCGCCGGGCCGGGCGACCTGGGCGCCGACGTGCTCGACGTGCTCGACGGGGGCGACGTGCTCGAGGTCGCGGAGCTCGCCCGCGGCGGGCGCGCCGCCACCCAGGCGCTCGCGGTGGCGGCGCTGCGCGCGGGTGCCGAGGCGCTGGTGGTGGTCGGCGGCGACGGCACCCTGGCCGACGTGGCGTCGGCGCTGGCGGCCGCCGGGCTGCGTGGCCCCATCGTGGGGGTGGGCGCCGGTTCGACGAACGCCGGCGCGCTCGTGACGTGCGCGGCCGACGACGTCGTTGGGCTCGCCCCCGAGCGCCTGCGCGCCAAGCCGGTCGACGGCCTGCACGCTGTCGTGGTCGACGGCGCGGGGCGCGCCGTGGCCGACGCGCTCGCCTTCAACGACGTGGTGCTCGGCACCACCATCGTCGGCACCCTCGACGGCGACTTCGCCGACCTCGACGCCGCCGCCTTCCTCCGCGGGGTGCGGGCGCGCGGCCGCGCGCGTGCGCTCGCGTGCGTCGGTGCGCGCGTGGTCAAGCGCGGTCCCGGCGGCGACGTCGCCGTGGCCTCGGGCCCCGAGGTGGGCTTCGCGGTCGTCGGCTTCACCGACGTGCTGCGCGACCACGGCAAGGCGATCGTCGGTGGCGTCGCGCTCTCGGATTACGTGCGGGTCCCGGCCGGCGCTTTGGTGGCGAGCTGGCCGCTCGTGTTCGCCGACTTCGACCTGGACGACCACCGGGCGATGGAGCCCCTGCGCTCCGCCTACGTGGGCCTTGCGGCCGACGAGGTCCTCGAGCTCGCCGGCCTCGACGACGGCGCCTACCTGTGCGCCGACGGCAACCCCTTGTGGGAGCTGCATCCGGACGACCGCGCGCGGGTGACGCTCCGGCGGGGCGTCGTGGACGTCGCGCGCTTCATCGAGGGGGACCGTTGACCCGCGCCGCCCTGCTCGACCGCGCCCACGGCATGCTCGCCGGTGTGGCGGTGGGGGACGCGCTCGGCATGCCGGCCGAGTTCCTCGACCCGCCCACCATCGCCGCCTGGTACGGCCGCATCGACGGGTTGCGGCGCGCCGACCCGCGCCACCCGCACCACGGCCTCCGCGCCGGGTCCGTCACCGACGACACAGACCACACGCTGCTGCTCGCCGACCTGGTGGTGCGCGACGGCGCGGTGCGGCCACCCGCGCTCGCGTCCGCGCTGCTCGCGTGGGGCACGAGCGAGCGGGTGCGCGCCCACCGTTTCGTGGGGCCGTCGACGCTCAAGACGCTCGCGGCTCTCGAGGCGGGGACCGCGCTCGCGCAGGTGCCGCGTGCCGGCACCAGCAACGGCGCCGCCATGCGGGTGGCGCCGCTGGCGATCGCCTTCGCCGACCGCGATGTCCTCGAGCGCGAGGTCGTGGCCTCGTGCGCGGTGAGCCACCACACCCGCCGGGCCATCTCCGGCGCCATGGCCATGGCCTTCGCGCTGGCCGCGGCGCTCCACGACGGGGCGACGGTGGACGCGGTGGCGGCGGCCGCCGGCGAGGGCGCCCGTCGCGGGCTCGCCCACGGCGACTGGACCTGGACCCCGCCCATCGACCGGCGCGTCGACCACGCCCTGCGCTGGGCGCGGACGCTGCCGCGCGAGGCGCTGCTCGAGCACCTGTTCGTGCTGATGGGCGTCGACATGTACGCCGACGAGAACGTCCCCGACGCGATCGCGCTCGCTGCGGCCGCCGACGGCGACCCGATGGAGGCGATGGCGATGGCGGCGAACCTCGGCGGCGACGCCGACACCCTGGCGTCGATGACCGGTGCTCTCTGCGGCGGCCTGCGCGGGGTGGCGGCCTTCGACGACGGCGCCCTGGCGCAGGTGGAGCGGGTCAACGGGCTCGACCTGCGCGCGACGGCGCGGGCGCTGCTCGCGGTGCGGGGCGGCGCGATGCCGGCGCCCGCGGGCGACGCGCGCCCCGAGGGTCCCGCATGATCGCCGGCGGCCGCCTCCCCCACGCCGCCCTAGGCGACGGCGGCGAGAAGGGCTGGACCGCGCTCGTCGCGTTCCTGCGCCACCCGCGGCGGCGGCGCGACCTGATCGCGGCAGCGCTGTTCCTCGGCCCGGCGCTGATCGTGCTCCTGACCTTCGTCTACTTCCCGATCGTGTGGGCGTTCGGGATCAGCTTCACGGACTGGCAGTCGGGGGGCGCGCCGGCGCGCTTCGTGGGCGTCGACAACTACACCTTCCTCTTGAACTCGGCCGACTTCTGGCGCGCGCTGCGCAACACCGTCACCTTCGTGGTCCTCAAGCTGCCGCTCGACATGGTGCTGGCGCTGGCGGTGGCGTTGCTCCTCAACCAGCGGCTGCGCGGCATGGGGTTCTTCCGGATGGCGATCTTCATGCCGGTGGTCACCTCGGTGGTCGCCGCGGCGGCGATCTGGCGGGTGCTCTACAACCCCAGCTTCGGCGTGTTCAACAGCATGCTCGACGCCTTCGGGCTGCCGCCGCAGCGCTGGCTGCGCGATCCGTCGCTGGCGATGCCGGCGGTGGTGCTGGTCGCGCTCTGGAAGGGGCTCGGCTACAACGTCGTCATCTTCCTCGCTGGCCTTCAGGGCATCGGCCGTGTCTACTACGAGGCCGCCGCCATCGACGGCGCCACCCCCTGGCAGCGCTTCCGCTACGTCACCCTGCCGCTGCTGTCGCCGGTGACGTACTTCGTGGCGCTGATCGGGGTCATCAACTCCTTCAAGGTGTTCTCGCTCATCCACGTGATGCTGCCCGACGGCGGCCCGCTCGACAGCGCGCAGGTGCTGGTCTTCTACCTCTACGAGCTCGCCTTCCAGAGCTTCCGTTATGGGCGCGCGGCGGCGCTCTCGTTCATCCTCTTCGGCATCGTCCTGGCGATCACCTTCCTGCAGCAGCGGTTCGCGGAGAAGCGGGTGCACTACGAATGAGCTACCGACTCGGACGCTTCCTCGGCGCCTCGGGCACCTACGTGCTGCTGGGCGTGATGACGCTGGTGACGGTGTTCCCGTTCCTCTGGATGGTGGGTACCGCGCTCAAGACCCAACAGGAGATCTTCGTCTATCCGCCCACGCTGTGGCCCGTGGAACTGCAGTGGCAGAACTTCGTGCGGGTCTTCGAGACCGTGCCCTTCCTGCGCTTCTACGTCAACAGCGTGGTCGTCACGACGGTCATCACCGCCGCGCAGGTGGTCACCTCGGCCCTGGCCGGCTACGCCTTCGCGCGCATCGACTTCCCGTTCAAGAACGCGGTCTTCGTGGTGTTCCTCGCCACCCTGATCGTGCCCGAGCAGGTGACGATGCTGCCGCTGTTCCTGCTGGTGAGCCGGCTCGGCTGGATCGACACCTTCCAGGCGCTCACGGTGCCCTTCCTGGCGAACGCCTTCGCCGTGTTCTTCCTGCGGCAGTTCTTCCTGACGATCCCGCGCGAGCTCGAGGAGGCCGCCCGGATGGACGGCGCCGGCCGGCTGCGGGTGCTGTTCCAGATCGTGCTGCCGCTCGCGCGCCCCGCGCTCGCCACCATCGCCCTCTTCATCTTCCTGGGCGAGTGGGACACCTACCTGTGGCCGCTCATCGTCACCAACTCCGAGAGCATGCGGACGCTGCCCATCGGCCTGCGCTTCTTCGTCGAGGAGAGCGGCAGCCAGCTCCACCTGATGATGGCCGGCGCGGTGATGGCGGTCGCCCCCATCCTGCTGCTCTTCCTGATGGCCCAACGACAGTTCATCGAAGGCATCGCGATGACCGGCAGCAAAGGCTGAGCCGGCCCCGCGCGCCTTCGCGACCCCGCGAAAGGAGGACCCCGAGCCACCCCACCACCCCGCGCCGCCGCTAGCCCCCACCCCCATCCCCTTCCCGGAGGTTCGACCATGCCCACCCGCACGCCTGCCCGCCGCTGGCTCCTCGCCGCGGCCCTCGCGCTTCTCACCGGCCCGCTTGCCTTCGCACAGCCGGTCACCATCGACTTCTGGTACGCCGTCGGCGGCACCCAAGGCACCGCCTTGCAGGCGATGATCGACGAGTTCAACGCCACCAACGAGTACCGCATCACCGTCAACGCCACGTACTCGGGAAACTACGGCGAGACCGCCCAGAAGGTCACCGCCTCGCTGCTCTCCGGCGGCCTCCCCGCCGGCGGCCTCGTGCCGGCCGGCCCGCTGTGGACCTGCCGCGAGGGCAACCACCTGATCGCCGAGTACCTCGCCGGCCCCGAAGGGCTCCCCGAGGACGCCTTCTGGCCGGTGCTCTGGGACTACAACCGCTACGGCGACGAGGTCTGCGCGCTGCCCTTCAACAACAGCACGATGGTGATGTTCTACAACAAGGACCTCATGCGCCAGGCGGGTCTCGACCCGAACACCCCGCCGCAGACCTGGAGCGAACTGGTCGCGCAGGCGCGCGCCATCGTCGACGGCGTCCCCGGCGCCATCGGCATCGACGTACGCAACGAGGCATGGTGGCTCAAGGCGCTGGTCCTCCAGAACGGTGGCCAGATCATGGACGCCGGTTCCACCGCGCCCGTGTTCGACGACGCGGCCGGCGTGGGCGCGCTGGAGTTCTGGAAGCGCCTGATCGACGAGGGCCTGATGCTGCCGGCCCAGCACGGCGGCTCGCGCGACCTGTTCCTGGCCGGGCGCCTGGGCTTCCTGATGGCGTCCACCGCGTCGGTCGCCACGGTCACCGGCGGCGCCACCTTCGAGTTCGGCACCGACTTCCTCCCCGGCAACGTCGCGCGCGGATCGACGGTGGGCGGCGCGTCGCTGGTCATGTTCCCCTCCACCCCCGAGCAGGAGCAGGCCACGTGGCGGCTGCTGCGCTTCCTGACGAACGTCGACAACCAGATCGCCTTCACCACCGCCACCGGCTACGTGCCGATCAGCCGCGAGGCCGCCGAGTCGATGGCCATCCAGACGCTGCTCCTCGAGGCGCCCGCGAACGCGGCAGGCTTCGAGCAGCTCGGGATCGCCAGCCAGTACCCGCACTTCTTCGCCATGGGCACGATGGACAACCTGCTGCGCGCCGCGATCGAGAAGGTGGAGTTCGGCGTGCTGACGCCCGCCGAGGCGATGGCCGAGGCCGCCGCGGCCACCGCGGCCGAGATCGAGGCCACCAGCCGCTGATCGGATCGCCCGAGGACCTGGGGGGCGCGACGCGTCCCCCGGGGCCCGCACGTCTCAGGAAGGACCCCCATGCCCTCCCGCCCCACCGTCGGCGTCTCGACGTCGGCCTTCTTCCCGCGCCCCATCGAGGCGACCCTCGACCTGCTCGCGCGCCAGCCCTGGCGCGGCATCGAGCTGATGCCGCAGGCGCCCTCGGAGTGCCGGCCCGCCTACGCCGAGCGGCTGCTCGCCGTGGGCGCCGGCCGCTTCGACTTCTGCGGCATCCACTTCCCGCAGATCTTGGCGCCCTTCCTCTACAACCCCGACCCCTCGGCCTTCGCCTTCGGCCAGGAGCTGGCGCGTGACCTGCCCGATCTGGCCGGCGCGCTCGGCGCGCGCACCATCGTGGTGCACGGCCCCTGGGCGAACATGAGCGAGGGCGCCTTCCTCGAGGCGACGCTCGCCAACCTCCGCCTGATGTGCGACGTGGGCGCCGGCCACGGGGTGACCCTCGCCCTCGAGAACACCCCGAACTCGCCGATGGGCGCCTCGGTGGCGGCCATGACCTCCTTCGCGGCGCAGGTCGCGCGCCCCAACTTCGGTTACACCCTCGACACCACGCACACGTACGAGATGGGCCAGGAGCTGATGCCCTACGTGCACGGGCTCCCGTCGATCGCCCATGTGCACGCCTCCGATTACGACGTCGCCGCGCAGAACCGCCACACCGCGCCCGGGCACGGCGCCATCGACTGGCACGTGGTGATCCACGCCCTCGCCGCCCGCGGCTTCGCGGGGAACTTCGTCCTCGAACTCATCGCCAAGAACCTCGGCGACGACCCGGCGCGTACCCTCGCCGAGGCCGCCGCGCTGCTCGACCCCATCTTCGACGCCGCCTACGGACCGGCGACGGCGTGAGGGTCGCCCGCTACCTCGAGCCCGGCCGCTTGGCGCTCGAGGACGCCCCCGTTCCCGACGTGCGTGACGGCGACGTGCTCGTGCGCGTCGACGCGTGCGGGGTGTGCGGCACCGACGTCAAGACCTACCTGCGCGGCCACGCGATCATCCGTCCCGGGAGCGTGCTCGGGCACGAGGTCGCGGGCACCGTGACGGCCTCGCGCCACCCCGGCTTCGCCGAGGGCGACCGGGTGGCGGTCGGCCCCTACGCCGCCTGCGGCGACTGCGACGCCTGCCGCCGCGGCCACCCCAGCCTCTGTTCGCGGCTGGGCGAGGCCTTCGCGGAGCCGGGCGGCTTCGCCGAGTTCGTGCGGGTGCCGCGCCGCCTCGCCGACCGGGTGATGCACGTGCTGCCCGATGGCCTCTCGTTCGACCACGCGGCGCTCGCTGAACCGCTGGCCTGCTGCGTGCACGGCCTGCGGGTCGCCGGCGTCACCGCCGCGAGCCGGCTGCTGGTGCTGGGCGACGGTCCGATGGGATTGCTGCAGGCGGTGCTGGCGCGCGCTTGGGGGGTGGCGTCGGTGCTGGTGAGCGGCGTCACGCCGCAGCGCCTCGACTTCGCCCGCGGCGTCGCCGACGTGGTGGTCGACGCACGGTCCGAGGACCTGGCGGCGGCCGTCGCCGCCTGGGCGCCCACCGGCCCCGACGCGGTGCTGGTGTCGGTCGCGAGCGTGCCGCTCCTGGAGCAGGCGATCGCGCTGGCCGCCAAGGGTGGCGCCGTGAACGTGTTCGCCGGCATGCCGAAGGGCGAGACGCTGGCGCTCGACCTGCGCCGCGTCCACTACGACGAGGTGGGGGTGGTGGGCTCCTTCGGCTACGGCCCGGAAGACTTCCGCGAGGCCTTCGAGCTGCTCGCGGCCGGCGCGCTGCCGCTGGACGGCTTCGTCACCGATCGGGTGCCGCTCGAGGACGTCGAGGCGGCGCTGCGGCGCGGGGCGGCGCACGAGGGGATCAAGACGGTGGTGGTGGGGTAGCGCACGAGACGGCCGTTGCATGACCCCCCAGGCGCGCCCCGCCCACGGCGCTCGAGTTCCGCGTGGAGGATGGTGGGGTGGTGGCGTTCGGGTCGATCGCCGTGTTGGACGCCGGCTTCCAGGGTGCGTTCGCGTACGCGGGGGCGTCGGTGCTCGACGATGATGATCGGGGTTCGCTCTTGCGGACGCCGCGCCTTCTGGTGTCGTCCGGATCGTCTCGATCTCGGTCGAGCTCAGGGTGCGATCAAGCGACGGCGTAGGTCTCGAACACCACGGGCACCGGCACGACCACGCCGCCCGGCGACTGCAGCGACCGTTGGAGCAGCCGTCTCGCCGCTTCGTGGTGCTCGTGGGCCGCGAGCAGCGCCGGCACGAGGACGCTGGTGTCGAAGGCGACGCGCGTCACCGCTCGGCGCGCACCGCATCTTGAGTCGCCCGCACGGCGTCGGTGCGCAGCGGCGGCACGTCGTGGGCCGGCACCGCCACCACGACGTCGCCGTGCTTCTCGAGCCGCACCTCCGCCGGCGGCACCTCGATCTCGATCCGGCCGTCGCGGAGCGTCACCTCCACCGCGGCCCCGCCCGCGATCCCGATCGCCTCGCGGAAGGCTTTGGGCAACACGAGGCGCCCCGCGGCGTCGATGGTGACTTTCATGGGGGAAGAATACCAGCCATCGTGCCATTGAGATGGCACGCCGCTGGGCGTCTCGCTGGCGACCTCCGAGGCGGAGCTTGGTGTGGGTCGGCGACCGGCCATGGGCCCATCCTGCCCGCGGCGTCCTCCATCCGTTGCGACAGACCGGGCAGGGAACGGTGCGACGGTAGGCCGTGCGCCCGAGTCCGGCGTCAGCCCTCCGCCACCACCGCGATCGCCTCGATCTCGACCACCAGGTCCGGCCGCGCCAGCGCCGCCACGCCCACGGTGCTGCGGGCCGGCGGGTCGACCGGGAAGAACGCTCGGTACTCTTCGTTGAACTCGGCGAAGTCGGCCATGTCGGTCAGGAAGACGGTGGTCTTGACGACGTGCGAGAGGTCGGCGCCGGCGAGCGCCAGCACGGAGCGCAGGTTCAGGAGCACCTGGCGGGTCTGGGCGCGGACGCCGTCGGGCGTCGCGCGCGTCGCTGGGTCCACGCCCACCTGCCCGGCGGTGTAGAGCGTGTCGCCGATGCGGGTGAGGGGCGAGAGCGGCAGGGTGGCGTTCGGGTTGGCGTAGACGGTCTTGGTGGGCATGCGCGGTCTCCGCAGGGTCGGGCGGGGGCTCAGCGTCGGGAGCAGGCTCAGGGTCGGGCCGGGGCTCGGGGTCGGACGGGGGCGAGCGCCGCCGCCGCGGCGTGCATCAGGTCGACGTGGACCTTCTGGGTGGTGGCGAGGCCGGCGGTGTGCTCGTCGCCGTCGATGACCAGGTACTCGTCGTCGCCCCCGGGGCCGCCGCCCGGGACGGCGCCGCGCAAACAGGGGACGCCGAGCGCGTTGGGCACGGCGGTCCAGGGGCCGCCGCCCGGCTGGATCGGCCAGACGACGGGTTCGTAACCGTGCGCGCGCAGCGTCGCCTCGGCGGCCGCGACGAGCGGGTGGTCGGGGTCGGTCTGGTGCGCGTCGTACGCGGCGAACACCTCGATGGCGACGTCCTCGAAACCGTGGCGGTCGAGGTGGCGGCGGATCGCGGCGACGATCTCGGCCGCGGGCAGGTCGACGACGGTGCGAACGTCGATCGTCGCGGTGGCGCTGCCGGGGACCACGAAGGGGATGGTGCCGGTGTTCGGTCCCAGGAAGCCGGCGCGCAGCCCGGCGACGTTGAGGGTGGGGCCGTAGAGCAGGTCGACCAGCGGGTCGTTGCCGCGCAGGGCGTCGACGTTCGCGACGCCGCCCAGCGGCAAGGCGTCGCGCGGGTCGCGGCCGGCCGTCCGCTCGGCCAGGCGCCGCAGCGCCGCGGCGCGTCCCGCCGTCAGTGGCTGGCGATGGTCCCAGAGCGCCTCGAGCTCGGGCACGCGGCAACCGCTGCCGTCGGGGTAGGCGAGCGTCGCGAGCGCCTGCGCCAACCGGAAGGGCGGCGAGTCGACCAGCCCCGCCACCGAGCTGTGGATCGTGCGCTTGGGGGCGTGCGGCCAGCGCTCGCCCGAGGCGGTGAGCTCGAGCACCACCATCCCCTTGAGCCCCAGCCCCACCGCCACCGCCCCGGGGCCCGCCTGCGCGCTCGAGGGGTTGAAGCTGGTCACCACGTCGTCCATCTTGGGCCGCAGCCGCTCGACGTGCGCCGCGTAGGTGGGGCTCCCCAGGATCTCCTCGCCCTCGGTCAGGAAGGCGAGGTTCATCGGCAGCGTGCCGGTGGCGACGAGCGTGGCGCGCACCGCGTTCAGGAAGGCGACGAAGGGGCCCTTGGCGCCGGTGGCGCCGCGGCCGCGCAGCACCCGCGGGTAGCCGTCGCGGGCGGTGAGCTCGCCGCTGAACGGGTCCCCATGGCGCGTCGACCGTGCGGGTGTCGAACATGCCGTAGACGTGCACCGTCACCGGCGCGCCCACGTCCAGGCGCCCCCACACCGCGGGCTGGAAGCGCCCCTCGAGCACGTCGACGTCGGCGCAGCCCAGGTCCTCGAGCTCCTCGGCGACGATCCGCGCCATGTCGGTCACGCCGTGGTCGTGCCAGCTGACGCTCGGCTGGCGCACCCAGCGCTGGATGCGGGCGACGTCGTTACCCAGCTGGGCGTCGACCTGGGCGTGCACGGCGGCGCGGGCGGTGGGGTCCATGGGTGAGGGCACCGGCTGGGGCGCCGCGGTGGGGACCGTGAACGTGGCGCTGGGTGACCACGAGGCCCGCGGCGCCGGCGTTAGGCTCCGGGCATGGACCCGCGCCCCGACCCCGTCCCCGGCCCTTGGCGCCGCCTCGTCGCCGCGCTGCTCGTGCTCGCGACCACGTGGGTCGGCCTGCTGTACGTCTGAGCGCGGCCGCGCGTGCGTCGGACCGGCGCGCGGTGGCGGCGGTGGCGTTCGCGGCGAGCGTCTACGCCGGCCACCGCGCGGTGCAGGCGACGATCGGCACCCACCCGTGGGCCGCCGCGTACCTGAACGACCTCGCCGCGGCGGTGGGGTTCGCCGGCGTGGTCGACGCGATCGTCCGCGCCACGCTGCGCCGGCCCGCCCGCGCCGTCGAGGTGCTGGGTGCGACCGCCTTCGGCGCGATCGTCTGGGAGCTGGGGCCGCTCGCGTGGCCGAGCATGCGGCCCGGCGCGGTCGCCGACCTGTGGGACGTGCTGGCCTACGTACTGGGTGCCCTGACGTACCTGCTGGTGCGGGGCGGGCGCGCGCCTATAGTCGCCCCATGACGTCCGACGAGCTGCAGCGCCTGCACGACGTCTTCGAAAGCTACCCCGAGGTGGCGGGGGCGTGGCTCTTCGGGTCGCACGCCCGTGGCACCGTGCGGCCCGACAGCGACGGCGACCGCGCCGTCGACCCCGCCACGCCCGACGCGCGGGCGCGCAAGCTCGACCTGCTCACCGACCTGGTGGGCGTCGGCTTCGACGACGTCGACCTGGTGGTGCTCGACCGCGACGACCCGGTGCTGCGCTGGGAGGCGATCGGCCCGAACCGGCTCGTCTACGCGGCGCCGGGGTACGACGCCGAGGGGGCGTTCGTGTGGGCGCTGCGCCAGTACGACGACACCGCCCGGCTGCGGGCCATCCAGCGCGAGGCGTACTACGCGACCTGGCTGAGCGATGACGGCTGACGTCTTCGAGCGCCACGTTCGCCGCTTCGACGAGGTGCTCGGGTTCCTCGAGCGGGTGGCCGAGACCCCGTGGGAGCGCTTCCGTGACGACCCCGAGAAGTACGGCAGCGCCGAGCGCTTCCTGCAGGTGGCGGTCGAGGTCCTCAACGACCTGGGCGCGCACGTGGTCGCGCGCTCCGGCGGGGAGCCGGTGGGCGCCTACCGGGACGTGCCGCGGCGGCTGCTCGAAGCCGGTGTGCTCGACGAGGAAGAGGCGGACGTCTGGAGGCGCGTCATCGGCTTCCGGAACGTGGTCGTCAACGAGTACCTGGAGGTCGACCGGGCCATCGTGTACGACGTGCTGCAGCACCGGCTCAGCGACCTTCGGGACCTCATGCGGGCGCTGCTTCGGGGGTTGGCGGAGGGCTGACCGACGCGCCCTCCAACCGCACCGCTTCGGCCCGCGGCACGACTCCTCAGTCCACGCCGCGCAGCGCCACCTCCCGCAGCGCCTCCTCGCGCAGCGAGGCGACGGCACTCGCCGCCGCCAAGTAGCTGGTGCGCGGGTTGGCGGGGCTCGGCTTCGTCTGGATTCGGAGGTCGAGCACCGCCTCGTCCCCCTCCGCCTCGATCCGCTGCTGGTTGGTCCGGGCGCTCGGGTCGCTGTGGATCACCACCTCGGTGCGGTCGGGCCCGAGCCCGGCGAGCGCCAGCGCCACCGCCACGTTGACGTTGGCGGGGAAGCCCGCGGCCGCCTCGCGGGCGCTGCCCTCGAAGACCGTCACGGCGCGGTCGTCGGGGAGGTCGATCCGGCTCGCCTCGAGGTACGGCGCGCCGCGGAGCGCGCGCGGCGGCTTGGTGGTGGTGATCCGTGCGCGCCGCAGCCCGCCGGTGGCCGCCATGGCGCGCACCGCGTCCAGCCCGGCGATGCCGCCGCTGGGCAGCACCACCGGCACGCCGGCGGCGCGGGCGGCCGCGAGCGCGGCCTCGACGTCGGGGTCGAGCAGCGCGCCGAGGCTCATGACGACGGTCGCGACCCCGGCGCGCCACAGCGGCGGCAGGTGGGCGCGCACGGCGGCGGCGCCGGCGGCCTCGAGCACCCAGTCGGGGCGGAGGTCGGGGAGCGCCTCGGGGGCGACGGCGCGCGCGCCGAGCCGCGCGGCGAGGGCGGTGGCGGAGGGCGACGTGGCGCTCGCGCCGGCGACCGCCACGACGCGCACGCCCGGGAGTCGGCCGCGCATGATGGCGTCGGCGACGAGCTGGCCGATGCCGCCGGCGCCGAGGAGGGCGAGGTCGAAGGGGGGCATGCCGGCGATGGTACCGGCGGTGGTGGGACGCCACGTCCCGGTGCCACGACGTCGACCACCACACGCGTGTGCCACCACACGGATGTGGTGGTCAGGCGGACAATCGCGTCATCGCGGGAGGCCGAGGGCGATGCGCCGATTCGGTCTCAGGCAGCCCGTGGGCGCGCCGCGACGCCCAGCGCGGCGGCGACCTCGTGGAGGCGTCGATCGAGCGTCCACAGCGGGGCGGCGGCGAGGAGCGCGGAGGCCAGCAGGTGGGCGTCGACCCAGCCGATGCCGCGGCCGTGCAGTCCGCGGAGCTCCAGGAGCGTGCGCACCTCGGCGTCGTCCGCCCGCGGCGCCTGCGGCAGTCGGTCGAGGAGCGTGAGCACCTCGTCGCGGCGGGCCAGTCGACCGCAGGCCAACTCCCCGGTCACGAACGGGTGGGCATAGACCTCGACGGCGTCGAGCCGCGCAGCCAACCCCGGGTCGTCACCGCGAAGGTGGGCCACCCAGACGGACGTGTCGACGAGCGTCACGGCGCGTCGGGTCTGCGTCGGGGCGCCACCTCGAGTTCGGGTTCCGTGCCGCCCAGCGCCGCCAGCCGGCGGGCGCTTTCGCGCTCGATGAGCGCGCGCAGGCCCTCGTTGACCAGCGCGGTGCGTTCGCGTTGACCGGTCAGCCGCTGGGCTTCGGCCAGCAAGGCGTCGTCGAGGTTGAGGGTGGTGCGCATGGGGACCGCCTCCGAAGGTGCGACTTCGAGTGGCATCATACGATGACGGTTCGGATGCTCCATGGTGGAGCGTACGACTCGGGTGGCTCGCCTCTATGGGTGGACGCGGCAGGAGCCGCGCGCCTCTAGGCCCGCCGCAACGCCCTTCGCAGCCCCACCGCGCACATCCGCGGGATGGCCGCGCGGATCGCCCGGTCGGCGCCCTCGGCCGGGACGCCGGCGGCGGCGAGCTCGGCGCGCAGGAAGCGCTCGAGGCGGGCGGCGAGCGCCGCGTCGTCCTCGCCGGCCGCGATGCCGGCGCGCGCGACGTCGGTCCACGCCTGCAGGGCCGTCCGCACCCTCTCGAGGTGCTCGAGGACGGCGTCGGCGCCACCGCCCGCCGGCCCGCCGCGGACGCCGAAGTGCGGCAGGTGCAGCGCGTCGAGCCGGGCCGCCGCGAGCGCGTCGAGGGTGCGCGGCCAGGCCTCGAGGTCGATCTCTGGGGGCGCGGTGGCGGGCATGATCACGTCCTGGCCGGGCAGTCGGATCGACGCGGCGTCGCCGGGGAAGGCGCGGCCGTCGCCGAGCAGCCAGGCGTGCTGGTGCCCGGCGTGCCCCGGTGCGGCCAGCGCGTGCACGCGGTGGCGGCCGAGCACGAAGGCCTCGCCGTCCTCGGCCACCCGCAACTGCGCCTCGGGCACCGGTTCCATCGGACCCCACAGCGCGTCCATCAGGTCGCCGTAGACGCGCGTGGCGCTGGCGAGCAGGCGCGAGGGGTCGGCCAGATGGATCGCGGCGCGCGGGTGGGCGTAGACGGTCGCGCCGCTGCGCCCGGCGAGCGCGCCGGCGGCGCCCGCGTGGTCGAGGTGGACGTGGCTCACGAGGATGGCCCCGAGGGCGTCCAGCTCGAGCCCGAGCTCGGCGAGCCCGGCCTCGAGCCGCGGCAGCGTGGCGCCGGGGCCTGGGTCGACGAGGGCGAAGGTGCCGTCGCCGAGGTCGAGCGCGTGCGCAGCGATCATCTCGGGGACGCCGGCGTGGTGGAGGTCGATGGCGGTGAGGTCGGGGGTCGCCATGCCCTCGTGGTACCACGCGCGGCGGTGCCCCGAGCCGAGACCCTTGGTGCCTCGGATGGCGTCGTTCGGTACACTCCGAACGCAGAACGAGCGGGGGCTTGGGAGGTAGGCACTGGACGACGGGCACGCGGTTCGAGCCGCCTTCGGCGACGCCGGTATCTGATCTTCGGTCAACGTGTTCTTGGAGGTTCCATGAAGCGCCATTCCCTCTGGGCGGTGTTCGCGGCGACGCTGCTGCTCCTCACCGCCTGCCAAGGCCCCCAGCTCGGGCTGTCGCTCACCGCGACCGTCGGCACCGAGCCCGACGTGTGCGCCACCGAGTCGGAGCTGACGCTCTTCGACGGGACGACGCACACCGTCTACACCTGCTACACGATCACGAACACCGGCGACGGCTCCGTCGTCGTGCACGACCTGTCCGACACGCTCCACGGCATCATCCTGCGCGACTTCGGCTACGACCTCGCGCCGGGCGCCTCGGTGACCACCGTCGCCGCAGGCGTCACGCTCGCCGCCGAGATCAGCGCGACCACCGTCAACGAGGCCGTCTGGGACGGCTTCGCGAGCGGCCGTCGGGCCGCGACCGCGGAGGCCTCGAGCACCGTCACGCTCGTGCCGCCGCTCGACTACGCGGTCGCCGTGGGCACCTTCGGCGGCGACGGCAACCTGCCGACCGTGGGCGCCGTGAGCGGGAACGTCATCGTGCTGGGCGTGCGCGACCTCGCCGGCGACCCGCTCGCCGAGCCGGTCGACGTCGCGATCACCGTGCCGGGCGCCGAGCCCTTCACCTACGTCTTCGACCCCGCCGAGGCGCTCGACGGCGTCGTCGCGCTCATCCTCGAGGACTTCGAGCCGGTGGCCGCCGGCGCGCTCGCCGAGCTCGGCTTGTCCGTCGCCACCATCGCCCCGACCCGCCTCGCGGGCGTGGCGCCCGCCGCCGCGCTGGGCGGCGACTTCACCTTCGCCTTCCCGGGCCAGACGATCGTTCGCACCGTCGATGCGACCGCCGCGCTCGCCGTGCCCGCGGTCACCGAGGCCACCCCCGACGCCGAGCGCGACGCGGTGGCGGTCGTCTTCACCGAGGACGCCGACGCCTCCGTCGCGTACCAGCTCGAGGTCTTCGGCACCGGCGCCACGGCGCCCGTCGGCTTCGCCGAGGACGCCGCCAGCGGGGTCGTCGTCGACCTCAGTGGCGCCCTCGCCGCCGACGAGGCCTTCGTCGTCGACGTCGTCGCGCTGCGCGGCGAGATCGACCCGTTCGAAGGCGGCGGCCAGTTCGACGTCGCCGAGTACGTCTACCGCTCGCCCGAAGCGGCGGAGGAGTGACCGTGGAAGGTAGGTTCCCGATGAAGCGCGCCCTGAAGCTCCTGCCGCTGCTCGCGGTCGGGGTGCTCCTCGCCGCCTGCGGCAACCTCGCCGCCGTGCAGCCGACCGCGCCGAGCCCGGAGATCGCGTTCCCGAGCGGCGACGTGGTGGCCACGTACGACCCCTTCACCGCCGCCACCGGCAGCACGCCGCTCGCCAGCGTGCCGCGTGTCTGGTTCGTCGAGGTCGACGCGCCGGCGCTCGTCGACGGCGGCAGCATCGCCACCCAGGGCGCCGCGCTCGCCGGCGTCCAGGCGGCCGCGAGCGACGCCGGCCTCGAGCTCACCCCGCGCTACACCTTCAGCACCTTCGTCAGCGGCTTCTCGGCCGAGCTCGAGCCCGCCGAGCTGCTCGTGGTCAGCAACCTGCCCGGCGTGCGCTCCGTGAGCCCGGTGGGTCTGGTCGGGGCGCCGCAGGTCGTGCGCCACGAACCCGGCACCTTCGAGCCCGCGATGTACTCGGCGCTGGCCATGACCGGCGCGGACTTCGCCCAGGACACGCTCGGCGCGACCGGCGCGGGCGTGAACGTCGGCATCATCGACACCGGCATCACGCTCGACCACCCCGAGTTCGCCGGCCGCATCGGCTTCGGCTTCGACTTCGTCGGCGACCTCTACGACGCCGGGAACCCGCTCTTCGACGACCCGCAGCCCGAGGGCACCGTCGGCGCCATCACCCGCCCCGGCGGCGGCGACTGCAACGGCCACGGCACGCACGTCGCGGGCATCGTCGGCGCCGGCGGCGTCGAGCTCTCCGGCGTCGCGCCCGAGGTCACCCTGGGCGCCTACCGCGTCTTCGGCTGCGAGGGCTCCTCGCACTCCGACGTCATCCTCGCCGCCATCGAGCTGGCCTTCGCCGACGGCATGGACGTCGTCAACCTCAGCCTCGGCAGCAACAACGGCTTCGCCGACGACTTCCTGTCGGTCGCGCTCGCGCGGATGCTCGAGTTCGGGATGATCGCGGTAACCTCCGCGGGCAACAACGGCGCCAGCGGCGTCTACACGATCGGCGCCCCGGGCGCCGGCGACGCGGTGATCACCGTCGCCTCGGTCGACAACACCACGCTGCGCTACCCGGCCATGGAGGTCGGTGGCGAGCTCCTCGACTACGACGTCCTCGACGGCGCCCCGACGCCCCCTTCCGCCGGCACCACGCCGGCCATCGTCTACGTCGGCCAGGGTTGCGCCGCTGACGCGTACCTCGCCGACCCGGCCGGGCTCGTGGTGCTCGTCACCCGCGGCGCCTGCGCCTTCTCCGAGAAGTACGAGCGCGCGGTCGCGGCGGGCGCGGTCGGCGTCATCATCGAGAACAACGCCGACGCCAACTTCAGCGGCACCCTGGGCGGCACGTACGGCCCCGAGTTCGGCGTCAGCGTCTCGGGCGTCGACGGCGCCTTCATCAAGACCCTCGTCGGCGGCGACCCCGCGCCGTTCGTCACCTGGACCGACCTCGAGGTCGTGAACGCCAACCCGACCAGCTTCCTGGCCTCGGCCTTCAGCTCCTACGGCCTCGCCCCCGACCTCGGGCTCAAGCCCGACGTGGCGGCGCCCGGCGGCTTCATCACCTCGACGTACATCGACGGCGCCCTGCCCGATGGCGCCTCCGGCACCCCCAGCTACGCGGTGCTGAGCGGCACCTCGATGGCCAGCCCGCAGGTCGCCGGCGCGGTCGCGCTGCTGCTGCAGACCCGCCCCGACCTCGAGCCCGAGCGGATCCGCGACGCGCTGCAGAACAGCGCCGATCCCTTCCTCCCCTGGTCGCTCAACCCCGGCCTCGGCTTCGCGCTCGAGAGCGTGCACCGGCAGGGCGCCGGCCTCATCCAGGTCGACAGCGCCATCCTGAGCGCCAACTACGCCGTCCCCGCCAAGCTCTCGCTCGGCGAGAGCGCCGACGGCACGTACGTCGACGTGATCACCCTCCACAACGACACGGCCTCCGAGGTCACGTACCTCCTCACGCAGATCGAGGCGTTCAACTTCGCGCCGATCGCCACCGTGGGCAACACCGACCTGCCCGACTTCGACCTCTCGATCCCGACCGTGGCGTACTACGAGCTGCGCGACAGCGGCTTCTTCGACCCGATCGAGCAGGTGACGGTCCCCGCGGGCTCCATGCGCTCGTTCCAGGTGCGCGTGACCGCCGACCCCACCTCGATCGACACCACCGTGTTCGGCACCTACCTGGTCTTCCTGCCGACGGCGGCGGTCCCCGGCGCGACGCCGATCACGGTCCCCGCGGCCGGCTTCGTGGGCGACTACCAGGCGCTGCCGACCTTCTCCGAGTGCGGCATCTCGCTGGAGCCGTTCCTGGCCTTCGTGGACGGCGAGGACGTCTACTTCCTGCCCGAGGGATCGGTCTTCACGATGCGCGACGGTGACGTCCCGACGTTCGGCTTCGGCCTCGCGCACCCGGCCGACCGCGTGGTCGCCCAGTTCGTGCCGCAGGGCGAGCGCAGCTGGATGGGGCCGCAGCCCGGCTTCGAGATCGACCTCGTCCGCCGCAACAACCCCTGCACCGTCAGTACCTTCGGCCTCGGCGACCTCGACGCGAGCGCGCTGCCGAACGGCGCGTACACCATCCGCCTGAGCGTCCTCAAGGCGGAAGGCGACCCGACCAACGCGGCCCACACCGAGGTGGTCGAGACCCCCACCTTCGTCATCGACCGCTTCGCGGTCTTCTGACCGCCGGGGCCCACCGCGGCCCCGCGCGGAGGCACGAACGAGGAGGCCCGCCGATCTGGCGGGCCTCCTCGTTGCTTATGAGGTCGTGGTATCTGGAGTCGCGCTCAGCGGCGCACGCCGACCTCGAGAACCTCTACGTCGTAGGCCGCGACGAGCGGGTCCGCCGTGGCGATCGGCACGCCCAGGTGCTGCGCTTGAGCGACGAGCATGCGATCGAAAGGGTCGCGGTGAAGCGGGGGAAGGTCGGCGACCGCCAGCGCGTGGGCGGACTCGATCGGTAGCGAGACGACGCCCGAGCGACGCATGCGGTCGGGTACGTACCGAGCCACCGGAACCGGCAACTCGAGGCGTCCGAGTGCCGTCTTGATCGCGATCTCCCACACGCTGGCCGCGGACAGGAGCAACTCGTTGCGGGCCTCTTCCAGCATGGGCGCCGCGCGCCCCAACCGCTCCGGGGCCGCCAGCATCCAGAGCCACACGTGGGTGTCGAGCAGGATCTTCACCCGGGGTCGCCGGGTTCGAAGGCGTCGAGCACCTCGGCCGGAAGGAGCGCATCGAAGTCCTCGGCCACGGTGATCGCGCCGCGGTCGAAGCCGAGCTCCCGCGCGGCCGCAGGCGCGTAGGCAACGATTCGGGCGACGGGTACCGAACCACGCAGCACGACGATTTCCTCGCCGGCTTCCGCCTCGCGGACGAGCTTCGAGAACTGGGTCTTGGCTTCGTGCATCCCGACCTTGCGCATGACGACAGGCTACCGTACGCGAGCGGACTTAGTCCATGGACTTAGGCCGCGAATGCTTTGGCGCTGGCCGTGCATCGCTCAGCGTTCCACCAGCCGCGACAGGTACCGCCCGTACGGCGTCTTGGCGAGCGGCGCCGCGAGCGCGCGCAGCTGATCGTCGTCGATCCAGCCGTTGCGCCAGGCGACCTCCTCGGGGGCGCCGATCTTGAGGCCCTGGCGCTGCTCGACGGTCTCGACGAAGGTGGCCGCCTGCAGCAGGCTCTCGTGGGTGCCGGTGTCGAGCCAGGCGAAGCCGCGGCCGAGCTGCTCGACGTGGAGCGACCCCTCCTGGAGGTAGCGACGGTTGAGGTCGGTGATCTCAAGTTCGCCGCGAGCGCTGGGCTTCTGCACCCGGGCGTAGGCGGGCGCGTGGGCGTCGTAGAAGTACAGGCCGGTGACCGCGACGTCGCTGGGCGGGTGCTCGGGCTTCTCGACCAGGTCGGTGGCGACGCCGTCCGGGCCGTACGCGACGACGCCGTAGCGGCGCGGGTCCTCGACCCGGTAGCCGAAGACGGTGGCGCCGTGCGCGCGCGCCGCGGCGCGCTGCAGCCGCTCGGTGAAGCCGTAGCCGAAGAAGAGGTTGTCGCCCAGGACCAGCGCGCTCGGACGCCCGTCGAGGAAGGGCTCGGCGATCGTGAGCGCCTGCGCGAGGCCGTCGGGCGAGGGCTGCTCGGCGTAGGCGAGGCGCATGCCCCAGGCGCTGCCGTCTCCCAAGAGCCGCTCGAACAGCGGCAGGTCGTGCGGGGTGCTGATGACGAGTACCTCGCGGAGCCCGGCCAGCATCAGGACCGAGAGCGGGTAGTAGACCATCGGCTTGTCGTAGACGGGCAGCAATTGTTTGCTGATCGCAAGGGTTGCAGGATGCAATCGTGTGCCGCTGCCACCAGCCAGCACGATGCCGCGGCGGCCGTGCGTGGTGGGCGCCGCCGAGCGCGCGTCGGGGTCGGGCTTCGTCGGGTTCACGCCGCGCCGCCCGCGCCGCTCGCGCCGCCGCTCGCGCCGCCGCCTACGGTCCCCAGGCGCCGCAGCCCTTCGGCGCCCACCCGCCGCCGCACCCAGTCGGCGTGCGCCAGGTACCAGTCGACGGTCTCGGCGAGCCCTTCCTCGAAGGTGCGCGCGGGTGCCCAGCCGAGGCCGGCCTTGGCGCTCGACGCGTCGATCGCGTAGCGGTGGTCGTGGCCGGGGCGGTCGGTGACGAAGGCCACGAGCTCCTCGTGCGGCGCCCCCTCGGGTTGGCGGTCGTCGAGCAGCGCGCACAGCGTGCGCACGACGTCGAGGTTGGTGCGCTCGGCGCCACCGCCGAAGAGGTAGGTGGCGCCGGGGGCGCCGTGGAGCGCGGCGTCGACGAGACCACGGGCGTGGTCGTCGACGTGGAGCCAGTCGCGCACGTTCAGGCCGCGGCCGTAGACCGGCAGCGGGTCGCCCGCGAGCGCGCGCAGCACCATGTGCGGGATCAGCTTCTCGGGGTGCTGGCGCGGACCGTAGTTGTTGCTGCAGTTGGTGACCACCACCGGCAGCCCGAAGGTGTGCTGCCAGGCCCGCGCGAGGTGGTCGCTGCCGGCCTTGCTGGCGCTGTAGGGGCTGCGCGGGTCGTATGGGCTGGCGGGGGTGAAGGCGCCCTCGTCGCCGAGGCTGCCGAACACCTCGTCGGTGCTCACGTGGACGAAGCGGAAGGCGCGCCGGGGCGCCCCCTCGAGCCCTGCGTGGTGCGCGCGGGCGGCCTCGAGCAGGGTCGCGGTGCCGACGACGTTGGTGCGCACGAAGGCGAGCGGCCCGTCGATGCTCCGGTCGACGTGGCTCTCGGCGGCGAGGTGCAGGACGCGCGCGGGCGCGTGCGCGGCGAAGGCGTGGGCGACCGCCGCGGGGTCGGCGACGTCGGCCTCGACGAGCACGACCCGCGGGTCGTCGGGCAGGTTGTCGCGACCGCCGGCGTACGTCAGCGCGTCGAGCACGACGACGGGTCCGTCGGTGCGCCGCAGCAGCTCGCGCACGACGGCGCTGCCGATGAAGCCGGCACCGCCGGTCACCAGGGTGGAGGTGGGCTGAGGTGCGTTGGGCATGGGCCCATCTTACGGGCGAACGGGTCGCGAGCCATGGCTACGCTGGGCAAACGGTGGTAGGTGAACGAAGGGTCTGGAAAGGTTGACGATGAACGATCTGGCACAGGGATATCGGATGTGGCATGATGATGTCGGAATGGCAGACGCCTCCGCGTTCGTGCGCCTGAAGCTCGGTCCTCAAGGCCGTGTCGTTCTCCCCGCCCACTTCCGAAGAGCCCTCGGACTCGAGGTCGGCGATCCGCTGATCGCGTCGGTCGAGGGCGGTCGCATCATGCTCGAGCCGACGGACGCGGCGTTGGAGCGGCTGATCGCACGCTTCGACGCTGCGGGCGGCGGTCCGAGCGTCGTGGACGAGTTGATCGCTGAGCGCCGTGCGGCCGCCTGCCGGGAGGCCGAGGAGTCCGAAGGTCGATCGTGACCACCGGTGGGGCCGAGGAGGCCGTCACGCACGTTCTGGACGCTTCCGCGTTGTTGGCGCTCTTCTTCCGCGAGGTCCCGCCGGCCGCCGTTCCGATCCATGGTGCCGTCGTCTCGGCGGTCAACTGGTCGGAGGTCGTTCAGAAGATGCTGCAACGGGGCGTCGGTGTCGACGGTGTGCGGGCGGACGCGGCGGCGCAAGGGCTTGCCGTCATCGACTTCACGCCCACGCTCGCCGAGGCGACCGGTGCCCTCTGGACGGCGACGCGTGACGCCGGGCTGTCGCTCGGCGACCGGGCGTGCCTCGCGCTCGCGCTGGAGCTGGGTCTCCCCGTGCTCGCCACGGATCGGGTTTGGGCCACCCTGGACGTCGGCGTCGAGGTGGTCCTGGTGCGCTGATGCGAGACGCTCAGCGCTCGCCCGCCTCCACCGGCCGATGCCGCACCCGCAGCACCAGGTCCTGCGGGTAGTTGCCGAAGCCGCGCCCGAACAGGTTGAGCCCGCCCACGTGCTGGGCGTCCTGCTCGACGCCGATCGCCACCTCCACGTAGGGGTGGGCGCCCAGGTCGAGCTCGCCGATGGTGACGTCCGAGAGCTGCAGGCCGTCGACGAAGCTGCCGTGCTCAGTGACGCGCCACTCCTTGAGCACCCCGAACTGGGTGTTGCGCGCGTCCCACCAAGCGGGGGTGAGCTGCCCGCGGCGACCGCCGAAGTCGGCCGGGCTGGTCCAGTGCCCCAGGCGCACGCCGTTCACCCAGACGGTCACGTCCGAGGGCCAATCGTGGTGGTGCATGGGGGCTTCCGAGCAGAGCTCGGCGATGAACCAGAGGGTGTCGGCGCGCGCCCGTGGGGGTAAGCGGTTG
>JARGGE010000099.1 GCA_029210865.1 Trueperaceae bacterium | reverse complement strand
GAAAGAGGCGCTGGAGCGCAAGGGCTTCGACCCGGAGAAGGCCGATTATAAGGAACTAGAGCGCCTTGAGAAGCGCGCCGCGGCCGCCGCCGGGGACGCGGCCGACGCGACGCGGCTGGGTTACCGGCGCCCCGGCGGCCACGACGTGGTGGCCCTCCCCGACGACCCCACCGCGAACGAGGCCTGCCGCGCCGCCTGGATGGCGCTCGAGGGGGAACGGCCGCCGCGCGGCGTGGTCGAGGTGGCGATTCGCGGCAACGACGCCGGCGAGGCGCTGGCGACCCTGATCGCGACCGGCGAGGCGCGCGACGCCCTCGACTTGGCGCACCGGCTGGTCGCGGCCGGCGTCCACGGGGTGGGGCTCGCGCCGCACGACCCGCGCGGGCGCTTCCGGGGTGGCGCCCAGCGGCTCGCGGGGGCGCGTTCGATCCGCCAGCGGTATGGCGACGTCGAGCTCACCCTCACCGCCACCGCCTTCGCGCAGCCCAACCCGGCGGCGGCGGGTGCGCTCTTCCGTGAACTCGCCTCCTGGGCACCTGCGGCGCGCCACGCGCTCGACCTCTACGCCGGCAGCGGCGTCATCGGCATGCACCTGGCGCCGCGGGTGGCGCGGGTGACCGCGCTCGAGATCGACCGCGGCGCCGTGGAGCGGGGGCGCGCGGACGCCGCGCGGCTGGGGCTCGCGAACGTCCACCACGTGCGCCTCGACGTGCGCGACCTCACCGTGCCCGACGACGTCGACCTGATCGTGGTCGACCCGCCCCGGGCCGGGCTGGCGGCCGCGACGCGGGCGGCGATCGCGGCGTCGCGCTCGCGGACGCTGCTCTACGTCGCGTGCGACGTGGCGACGTGGGCCCGCGACGTCGCCGACCTGACGGCGGCCGGCTTCCGGCTCGACCGCCTGCGCCCGTACGACTTCCAACCGCACACCCACCACCTCGAGCTGGCCTCGCGGCTGGTGCGCGGGCGCGGCGCGGGCCCCACGGCCGAGCGCTGACGGCTGGCGGGCCCGCGAACGCCGACGGCGCGCGGCTGCCCCCGACGGCCGAAGACGCGCCGCTGCGCCTGCGCGCGCCGGCGGGCGGTAGACTCGCCGGCGTGTTGGCCAAGCGGATCATCCCCTGCCTCGACGTGCACGACGGGCGCACGACCCGCGGACAGCAGTTCGGCCGCGCGGAGGCCGGCGAGCTGAGCGACGTGGGCGACCCGGTCGAGCTCGCCGTGCGCTACGACGCCGAGGGCGCCGACGAGCTCGTCTTCTACGACATCACCGCCACCGCCCATGGCCGCGCGACGATGCGCGACGTCATCGCGCGCGTCGCCGAGCGCTGCTTCATGCCGCTGACCGTGGGCGGCGGGGTGCGCACGCTCGACGACGTCAAGGCGCTCTTCGACGCCGGTGCCGACAAGGTCTCGATCAACTCGGGCGCGGTCGTCGACCCCGAGCTGATCCGCGCGGCCTCCGAGCATTACGGGGCGCAGGCGGTCGTCCTGTCGATCGACGCCAAGCGCCGCCCGGACGGGGGCTGGGGCGTCTTCGTGGCCGGCGGCCGCACCGACACCGGCCTCGACCTGATCGCCTGGGCCGAGCGCGGCGCGGCCCTGGGCGCCGGCGAGATCGTGCTCAACAGCATCGACGGCGACGGCATGAAGACCGGCTACGACGTGGCCGCGACCCGCGCGGTGGCGCGTGCGGTCGACGTGCCGGTGGTCGCGTCGGGGGGCGCGGGCAGCGCCGAGCACCTGCGCGCGGTCCTCGTCGAGGGCGAGGCCGACGCGGCGCTGGCCGCCGGCATCTTCCACCGCCGCGAGCTCACGGTGCCCGACGTCAAGCGGGTCTTGGCCGCAGCTGGGGTGCCGGTGAGGCTCGCGTGAGCGACGACCGCGGCTACCGCCCCGAGACGCTCGCCGTGCACCTCGGGCTCGACCCCGACCCCGAGACCGGCGCGGTGGTGCCGCCGCTGCATCTGGCGACCACGTTCGAGCGCGATGCCGACGGCACGTACCCTCGCGGGTACGTCTACGCTCGCCCCGACAACCCGACCCGTGCGGCGCTCGAGCGGGCCTTGGCCTTGCTCGAGGGGGGTCGCGAGGCGGCCGCCTTCGCCTCGGGGTCGGCCGCGGCCGCCGCGGTGCTCCGCAGCGTGCCGGCCGGCGGCCACGCGATCGTCCCCGACGACCAGTACCACGGCTTGCGGACCCTGCTCGAGCGCGTGCTCGTGCCCGCCGGGCTGCAGGTGACCGCCGTCGACATGGGCGACCTCGACGCGGTCGCCGCCGCCGTCCGGCCGACCACCCGCCTCGCGTGGATCGAGACCCCGTCGAACCCGTTGCTCAAGCTCACCGACATCGCCGGCGTCGTCGCGCTCGCACGCGAGGCCGAGGCCCGCCACGGCGCACCTGTCGCGGTGGTGCTCGATGCCACCTGGACGCCGCCGCCCTGGCAGCCCGCCTTCCCG
The DNA here is from genome assembly GCA_029210865.1 of Trueperaceae bacterium. GTDB lineage: Bacteria > Deinococcota > Deinococci > Deinococcales > Trueperaceae > JAABTL01. Next base: position 6,225 of record JARGGE010000099.1, on the reverse strand, counting down.
CTGGGCGTCGACCTCGTCGTGCACGCCACCACCAAGTACCTGGCCGGCCACTCCGACGTGCTGGGCGGCGCCGTGGTGGCGGCCCCGGACGCCCGCACGGTCGGCGACGTCTGGGCCAAGGTTCGCGACGTGCAGCGCCTGGAGGGGGGCGTCGCCGCGCCCTTCGACGCCTGGTTGACCCTCCGCGGCCTGCGCACCCTGGCGGTGCGGCTCGCAGCCCAGGCCGACGGCGCCGCGGCCCTCGTCGCCTTCCTGGTCGCGCACCCCGCGGTGGCCGCGGTCTTGTACCCCGGCCTGCCCGACCACCCCGGGCACGCGGTGGCCGCGCGTCAGATGGCCTCGTTCGGCGCGATGCTCTCCTTCCGCGTGCACGGCGGCGAGGCCGCGGCGATGCGGGTCGCGGCCGGGGTGCGGCTGTTCACGCGCGCGACGAGCCTCGGCGGCGTCGAGAGCCTGATCGAGCACCGCGCCTCGATCGAGCCGCCCGGCGGACCGACGCCGCGCGACCTGCTGCGGGTGTCGGTGGGCCTCGAGCACCCCGACGACCTGATCGAGGACCTGCGCGGCGCGCTCGCCGCGCTCGAAGGAGGCACCCCGTGACCGACGCCAGCGCGAGCGTCGCCGACGTGGCGTGGGGGGCGTCCGGCCTGGTGCCGGTGGTCGCCCAGGACGCGACGTCGGGAGACGTGCTCACCGTCGCCTACGCCAACGAGCTCGCGCTCGCGCGCACCCTCGAGACCGGCGAGGCCCACTACTGGAGCCGCTCGCGCGCCGAGCTCTGGCGCAAGGGGGCCACCTCCGGCCACGTCCAACGGGTGCGGGAGGTGCGGCTCGACTGCGACGGCGACGCGCTCGTCTACCGCGTCGACCCGGCCGGCCCGGCGTGCCACACCGGTGAGCGGACGTGCTTCTACCGCCGGCTGGTGCTGGAGGCCGTGGCGGACCAGGCGACCGCCTCCGACGGCGTCGCGGCCCACGCGTCCGACGCCGTTCTGGCTGGCATCGGGCCGATCATGGGGCTCCTGCAGCGCGTGGTCGACCAGCGCTGGGCCGAGCGCCCCGAGGGCTCCTACGTGGCCAAGCTCGCCGAGCGAGGGGTGGGCTACGTCGCCCAGAAGGTGGTCGAAGAGGCGGGGGAGACGATCGTCGCTGCGCTCGAGCGCAAGGACGACGAGATGCTCGGCGAGGCCGCCGACCTGCTCTTCCACCTGACCGTGCTGCTGCGCGCGCGCGACCTCGACCTCGACCAGGTGGCGCAGGTGCTCGAGGGGCGGCATCGGGCGCGGAGCTGAGGGCGCGCGCCGTGTCCGGCCCAGGGCAGCCGTCCGCGGTGGCGCCCACCGCCCGTGCTTTGATGGCGCCATGAGCGAACCCAGGCCCGACCCGGCGGCGCCCCGCGGCGCCGCGATGGACTTCGAGCGCGCGCTGGTGCTCGACACCGTGCGCGTCACCGAGCAGGCGGCGATCGCGGCGGCCCGCGTCGCGGGCAAGGGCGACGCCGACCTGGTCGACCAGGCCGGCGTCGACGCCATGCGGCGGGTGCTCAACGAGCTCGACATCGACGGCGAGATCGTCATCGGCGAGGGAGAGCGCGACGAGGCGCCGATGCTCTACATCGGCGAGCAGGTGGGCCAGGGCGGGCCCGACGCCTGGCCGGTCGACATCGCGGTCGACCCGGTCGAGGGCACCGACATCACCGCGCGGATGGTCGAGGGCTCGGGCGCGGTGATCGCGCTGTCCGAGAAGGGCGGGCTCTTCCAGGCTCCCGACACGTACATGGAGAAGCTGGTGGTGCCCGCCGCCCGCGGCGGGCAAGGTCGACCTCACCTGGCCGGTGGCGGCGAACCTGGCCGGCATCGCGCAGGCGCTCGACCGCGACGTCACCGGCCTCACGATCGTCATCCTCGACCGACCGCGCCACGACGGGTTGATCCGCGACGTGCGGGCCGCCGGCGCGCGGGTGAAGCTGATCGGCGACGGCGACGTCATCGCCTCGCTCTCGGCCGCCGCCCTCAAGTGCCTGGGCGGTGAGATCCAGGGCCGCTTCCGGCCGCGGAACGACGGCGAGCGCGCGCGCCTCGACGCCCTGGGCGTGAGCGTCGACCGCGTCTACCGCACCACCGATCTGGCCCCTGGTCAGCACCTCGTCTTCAGCGCCACCGGCATCACCGACTGCGACCTGGTGCGCGGCGTCAAGTTCTTCAAGCACGGCGCCCGCACGCACACGGTGTCGATGGGTTACCGCTCGCGGGTCGTGCGCTTCTCCGATGCGGTCCACCTGCTGGGCGACGGCGCGCGCGTGACCATCCAGATCTGACGCCGCCGGGCGGCCGTCAGGGGAGCCGTTCGCGCAGTTCGCTCGTGCGGGCGCGCACCGCGGCCTGCTCGGCGGCGTCGTGCGCCCGCCAGGCCTTCACCGCCACCGCCATGCGCGGGTGGCGCGCGAAGCGCTCCTGGTGGCGGTCGACGAAGTCCCAGTAGCCCACCGTGAAGGGGCAGGCCGTCGGCCCGATCCGGCTGCCGGGGTCGAAGGGGCAGCGCCGGCAGTGGTCGCCCATCCGGTTGAGGTAGGCGCCGCCCGAGACGTAGGGCTTGGTGGTCATCCCGCCGCCGTCCGCGTGCTGGCTCATGCCCATGACGTTGGGCACCATGACCCAGTCCTGGGCGTCGACGTGCAGGGACGTGAACCACGCGGTCAGCTCGATGGGGTCGACGCCGAGGCCGAGCGCGAGGTTGCCGAAGACCATCAGCCGTTGGATGTGGTGCGACCAGCCGCGCTCGTCGAGGTTCGCCCACGCGTCCGCGAAGCAGGCCATGCGCGTGGCGCCCGTCCCGTAGGCGTCGGGCAGCGGCGCGTGGTGGGCGAGCGCGTTGGCGCGCTCGAGCTCGGGGCCGCGAACGCGGTCGACGTGCGCCACGTACTCGCGCCAGCCGAGCACCTGGCGACCGAAGCCCTCCGCGCTCTGGAGCGGCACCCGGCCGTCGCCCTCGCGGTAGGCGCGCTCGACCGCCTCGAGCACCTCGCGCGGGTGCAGCAGCCCCAGGTTGAGCGGCACCGACAGCTGGCTGTGGTCGAGGGTGCGTTCGCCGTGCACGAGCGCGTCTTCATAGGGGCCGAAGCCGGGCAGCCGCTCGGCGACGAAGCGATCGAGCGCGGTGAGCGCCTGCGCCCGGGTGATCGGCCAATCGAAGGGGCGGAGCCGGCCCGGATGGTCGGGTAAGGTGCGCGCGACGTCGTCGAGCACCTCGTCCTGCACGGCGTCCGGCGCGAAGCGGGGCGGCGGCGCGAAGCGGTGGCCGCGCGGCGGCACGCGCCGGTTCTGGGCGTCGAGGTTCCACACCCCGCCTTCGGGGCGGGTGGGGTCGTCGGGGTCCATGAGCCAGCCGAGCCGGGCGCGCGCGAAGCGGTAGAAGTCCTCCATCACCCAGCGCTTGCGGCCGGCGGCCCAGGCGTCGAAGGCCTCGTCGTCGACCAGCCGCAGCGGGTTGGGGACGACACGCACGTCGCCGCCCGCCGCGCGCGCGGCCGCGCGCAGGGCCTCGGCGACGCCGCGGTCGTTCGGGCGCATCACCTCGAGCGTCGCGCCGGGCCAGCGCTCGAGGTGGGCGGCGATCGCTGCCTCGAAGGATGGCGCGAGGCGATGGTGGTCGACGGTGAAGCCGTCGGCCTCGAGGTCGGCCGCGAAGCGCCGCAGCGCCCCGAAGAAGAGCGCCGCCTTCTGGACGCGCGCGCGGGTGGCGCGCACCAGCCCGACCGACTCGACCGTCAGGACGACCGTCCGGGCGGGGTCGGCCCCCGCGAGCGGGCCGTGCGCGCGCGTCAGCTGGTCGCCCAGGACCAGGACGTGGCGGGGCGCCGTCACTCGCCGGCGGCACCGTCCTCGGCGTCGCCCTCGACCGCGGGCGCCGCCTCGCCCGCCGCGCGGCGCTGCGACTCGGCGCGCCAGTAGGCGTACGTGTCGTCGTCGGGCACCAGCCGGGCGGCGGTGGCGTAGTAGAGCGCGGCGTCCTCGAAGGCCCCGCGCTCGAAGGCGGTGCGGCCGAGCCAGGCCCAGGCCTCGGGGTACTCGGGGTTGAGGGTGCTCGCGCGTGCGAAGCGTTCGGCCGCCTCGCTCAGCAGCCCCTGCTCGTAGCTCGCCACGCCGGCGCGGAAGGCGTCGACCGCGCGGCTGCCCCAGCGCGCCTGCTCCTGCGCGAAGGCCAGGAAGTAGGCGGCGCGTTCGTCGCTGGGCTCGAGCTCCGCCGCGCGGCGCCAGTACGCGATCGCCTGGGCCGGTCGCTCGGTCTCGATCAGGATCCGGCCCGCCCACACGTGGGCCTCGGCGACGTCGGGCGCCAGCTCGGTGACGGCGATGTAGCGGTCGAGCGCCTCGTCCGTGCGCCCCTGCTCGTAGAGGCCGAAGGCGAGCCGGACGCCGACGTCGGCGGCCAGGGCGCGTCCTTCGTCGTCGAGCACGCCCCCGCGCGCCAGGTAGTCCTGCCAGGCGGTCCAGGCCGGGCCGGTCCACTGGCTGCGGCTGTAGGCCTCGGCCAGGAAGCGCACGGGTTCGAGTCGCTCGGGGGCGAGCGAGGCCGCGCGGCGGCCGGCGGCGAAGGCGCGCTGCCAGAGCGGTCGGTCGGGGTACTGCGCCTCGTAGGTGACCAGGGCTTCCGCCATCGCTGCCTCGCCCTCGGCGAGGGCCGAGGCAGCGGCGTCCGGGAGGGACGCTTGGGCGAACGCGAATCCGTAGGCGACGAGCAGGGCCGCGGCGATGGCGCGGGTGAGGGTGCGGCGCATGAGGGCCTCCTTGCGTGGCGGTGGGGCGTGCGACCGGCCCCGTGGAGCGGGGATGGCATGAACGACGTGCACGCCCGCTCTGGACCGAGTATGCACCCCCCTTCAGGTGAGAAAGGGTCCGGCCTCGTCGCCGTCGAGCCAAGCGCGCAGCGCCGCGAGCGCGCGGCCGCGGTGGCTCACGCGCTCCTTGTCGGCCACGGACGCCTCGCCGAAGCTGACGCCGAGGTCGTGCGCGAGGAAGACGGGGTCGTACCCGAACCCGTCGTCGCCGCGCGGTCCGAACAGGATCGAGCCCTCGCACGTGCCTCGGAAGGTGGCCACCGCGCCGTCGGGGGCCGCCACCACGACCACCGAGACGAAACGCGCCTCGCGCTGCCCGACGGGAACGCGCTTCAGGCGCTGCAGCAGGTGCGCCACCCGCTCGCCGTCGGTCAGGCCGGGCCCGCCGAAGCGCGCCGACCAGACGCCCGGGGCCCCTCCGAGCGCGTCGACCTCGAGCCCGCTGTCGTCCGCGACGGCGACGCGCCCCAGCTTCGACGCGGCGAAGCCGGCCTTGAGCAGCGCGTTCTCCTCGTAGGTGGCGCCGGTCTCGGGCGGGAAGGCGCGCAGCCCGAGGTCGCCGGCGGCCGCGAGGGCGATGCCGGCCGGGCCGAGCGCCGCCGCGAACTCGCGCACCTTGCCAGCGTTGCCGGTCGCGAGGACCCAGCGGCTTCGCGGCGTGCGGGTCACGCCGACCACCCCGGTCGGGCGGCGGCGAGGACGTCGGCGACGCCGGCGAGGCCCACGGCGACCAGGCGCACGTAGGCCTCGGCCTCGATCGGAGCCCCCTCCCCGCCGCCGTGGACCTCCACGATGGCGCCCGAGGCGGTGCCGACGACCGCGAGGTCGACGCTCGCGGCGGCGTCCTCGTCGTGATCGAGGTCGAGGCGCACCTCGCCGCCCACCAACCCCACGGAGACGGCGGCGAGCTCGTGGCGCAGCGGCCACTCGTCGAGCTTGCCGGCGAAGACCTGGCGGTCGGCGAGCTGGTGCAGGGCCGCGTAGGCCGCGACGATGGCGGCGCAGCGGGTGCCGCCGTCCGCCTGGACGACGTCGCAGTCCACCACGAGGGTGCTGCCCGGGAACGCGCTCAGGTCGACCGTGGCGCGCAGCGCGCGCCCGAGCAGGCGCTGGATCTCCTGCGTGCGGCCGCGCACGCTGCCGCGTTCGCGGGGCGTGCGCTCGCGCGTGGCGCGCGGCAGCATGGCGTACTCGGCGTTCAACCAGCCGCCGCGGTACCCACGGCCGCGCAGGTGCGGGGGCAGCGAGGGCGCGACCGTCACGGTCGCGAGCACCTCGGTCCGCCCCCAGGTCACGCTCGCGGAGCCCTCGGCGTGGGCGTTCCAGCCGGTGCGGACGGCGATCGGCCGCAGGGCGTCCGCTGCGCGCTCGCGGCGCGGGGGGGCGCT
>JARGGE010000098.1 GCA_029210865.1 Trueperaceae bacterium | reverse complement strand
GGAGCGGACCTTCGCCCTGCTCGTCCAGGTCGGGGGGCGGAGCGGCCGCGGCGAGCATCCCGGCCGCGTGCTCGTACAGACGCTCAACCCTGAGGCACGCCCGATCGCTCTGGCGGCCGCCGGCGACGAGCGCACCCGCCTGATCCTGCGCCTCGAGGAGCCGTCCGACGACGACGGACCCTGGCTGCTGCGCACGCAGCTCCAGTCGCGCGCCGACCCCAGCCTGCAGGTCGACGCGGCCGACGCCTACCTCGGCGCCCTGGGGCCGCTGACCGCCCGCTTCCCCGACGCCCAGGCGCTGCTGCTCACCGGCCTCGGCCACGCGAGGCGCGTGTTCCCGCCGCTGCGCGAGGCGCTGGCCGGCGCGGCGCCGGCGCCGGTGGCGCTCACGGCGGAGCAGGCCTTCGTGTTCCTCCGCGACGCGGCGCCGCTGCTCGAAGAGGGCGGCTTCGGCGTGCTCGCCCCACCCTGGTGGTCGCAGCCCGAAGCCCGTCTCGGCGCGCGGCTGACGGTCGCCCCCGCGCCGCTCGGCGGCCGCGGTGCCGGGCGCGTCGGCATGGGCCAACTGCTGCGCTTCCGCTGGCAGGTGGCGCTCGGCGGCGCCATCCTCGGCCCCGACGAGTTCGCCGAGCTGGCCCGCCGCAAGGCGCCGCTGATGCGCTGGCGCGGCGCCTGGGTGCGGCTCGACCCCGAGGCGGTGGACGCCGCTGCGCGCTTCTTCGAACGCCGCCGCCAACAGCGCGACCTGACCGTCGCCGAGGCGCTGGCCGGCGCCTTCGGCGACCGCGCCGAGGTGGCCGGCCTGCCCGTCGTCGACGTGCGCTTCGACGGCGAGGCCGCGCGCTGGCGCAGCGCCCTCGAGGGGGGCGCTCCCTCGGAGCCTTGGACCGATCCGCCCGGGCTGCGCGCCACGCTGCGCCCGTACCAAGAGCGGGGGGCCGCCTGGCTGTCGCTCGCCGCCCGGCTCGGGCTCGGCGTCTGCCTGGCCGACGACATGGGGCTCGGCAAGACGGTTCAGACGCTGGCGTTCCTGCTGCACGAGCGGGCCGCGGGCCGCACCCACGCCCCCTCGCTCGTCGTCTGCCCCACGTCGGTGATGCGCAACTGGCGGGACGAGGCGGCGCGGTTCGCGCCCGACCTGCGCACCCTGGTGCACCACGGCGCCGACCGCCCGCGGGGCGCCCGTCTCGCGGCGGCCGTCGCGGACGTCGACCTCGTCGTCACCAGCTACGCGCTCCTGCGCAGCGACGTCCAGGCGCTCGAGGCGATCGACTGGCACGCGCTGGTGCTCGACGAAGCGCAGCAGATCAAGAACCCCGGCACCGCCCAGGCCGTGGCCGCGCGGCAGCTGCACGCGAACGTGCGCCTCGCCCTGACCGGCACCCCGATCGAGAACCGTCTCGACGAGCTGTGGTCGATCGTCGAGTTCCTCAACCCCGGCTACCTCGGCTCGCGCAGCGCCTTCCGGCAGCGTCTGGCGCTGCCGATCGAGCGCGAGGGCGACCCGCACGCGACCGCCACGCTGCGGCGGCTGGTGCGACCGCTGGTGCTGCGGCGGCTCAAGAGCGATCGGGACGTCATCGACGACCTGCCGGAGAAGGTCGTCCAGCCCGCCTGGGTCCACCTCTCCGAGGAGCAGGCGAGCCTCTACCAGAGCGTGGTCGACGAGTCGATGCGCGCGGTCGACGGCGCCAACGGCATCGCGCGCAAGGGTCTGGTGCTGAAGATGATCACGCGCCTCAAGCAGGTCTGCAACCACCCCGCCCAAGCGCTCGGCGAGCGACCCCCGCCCACGCGCAAGGGACGGGACGCCGGCGCGGCGCCCGACGCCGCGGCCCTCGCCTTCTCGGAGCGCCGGAGCCCCAAGCTCGCGCGCCTGGTCACGCTGCTCGACGAGGCGCTGGCCGCCGGCGACGCCGCCCTGGTGTTCACGCAGTACAAGCAGATGGGCGACCTGCTCGCCACGCACCTGGCCGCCCGTCTGGGCACCCCGGTGCCCTTCCTCCACGGCGGTGTGCCGGTCGCGCGGCGCGAGGAGCTGGTGCGCGCCTTCCAGGCCGACGACGGGCCACCCGTGTTCCTGCTGTCGCTGAAGGCGGGCGGCACCGGCCTCAACCTCACCCGCGCCTCCCACGTCTTCCATTACGACCGCTGGTGGAACCCGGCCGTGGAGGACCAAGCCACCGACCGCGCCTACCGCATCGGCCAACGCAAGGGCGTGCAGGTCCACGCCTTCGTCACCGTCGGCACCCTCGAGGAGCGCATCGCAGCGATGATCGAGGACAAGCGCGCGCTCGCCAGCGAGGTCGTCGCGCACGGCGAACGCGCGCTCACCGACCTCGACAGCCGCGCCCTGCGCGACCTGGTGACGCTGCGGCGGGAGGCGCTCGGATGACGCGCCGCCGACGCCCGCGCCGCGACCCCCAGTCGCGCCCCGACCCACAGGCCCGCCCCGACCCACAGGCCCGCCCCGACCCACAGGCCCGCCCCGACCCACAGGTCCGCACCGACCCACAGGCCCGCCCCAAGGCCCCGTCCCGCGCCAAACGACGCTCCCGCCCCCGCCCCACCGAGGCGATCCCCACCGACCAGGGCGTCGCCACCCGGAGCCAGCGCGGCGCCTTCGTCGAGAGCTGGTGGGCCGGACGCTGGGTCGCCGCCCTGGAGCGCCTCGTCCCCGCCGCCCGCCTCGCGCGCGGCCAGCGGTACGCCCGCGCCGGTCAGGTGCTGTCGCTCGTCGAGCAGGCCGGCACCGTGCACGCGCAGGTGCAGGGCTCGCGCCGCACGCCCTACCACGTCACCATCGGCCTCGCCCCGCTCTCCGACGCCGCCTGGGAACGCGTGATCGCCGCCCTGGCGCGCCGCCCCGACCTCGCCGCCAGCCTGCTCGCCGGCGAGATGCCGCGCGGCATCGACGAGGTCTTCGCTCCAGCGCGGGCCTCGCTCTTCCCGACGAAGCCCACCCACCTCCGGCTCAGCTGCACCTGCCCCGACCCGGTCACGTTCTGCAAGCACGTCGCGGCCACCTGTTACCTGCTCGGCGAGCAGCTCGACGAGGACCCGTTCCTGCTCTTCCGCCTGCGCGGCCGAGGCCAGGACGAGGTGCTCGAGGGCCTCCGGCGAAGCGCGGGCGGGGAGGCCGGCACGGCGGCAGACACCGAAGCGACCGCCGCGCCGCCCGAGGGCGACCGCGAGCAGGCACCCCTCGACGCCGCGTCCCCGCTCGATCCCGCCGGCTTCTGGTCCGCGCCGGAACGACCGCCGCGCATCGACCTCCCCGCCGAACGGCCCGACCTCTCGCTGCTGCGCCGGCTCGGCCCCTTCGCCGCGCTCGACGACGACCTCGTCGCGCACCTGGGGCCGGTCTACCGCGCCGTCGCCCCGGTGGCCGAGGCGGCCTTCGAGGCCGCCGATGCCGAGCCGGCGGACGAGGTCCTCGTTCAAGACGACCTGGGCCCGCCCCGATGACCATCGTCGACGGCTGCCCATGGTCGCCCCGCACGGCGGCGAACCCGAGCGGGACAGCATCCTCGAGGCGCTAGCCAGCGCCCGTGCGGTCCCGGATGGGCTCGGGCGCTCAGGCTCGACGGCCCCGCAGCGTCGCCAGCCCCAGCGCCAGCGCGGTGCCGCAGGCGGCGCCGACGACCGCCCGGTCGACCCCCGAGGACGCGATGCCGAACGGCCAACCGACGTACGGGACCAGCGCCGGCGCCAGCGGTCGGCTCCCCGACGCCGGGAACCCCACCACCAACAGGACCACCAGCCCGGCCAGGGCGACCATCCCCAGGGCCGACCAAGCCTTCCAGCGCGCCCGCGCCTCGCCGTCCATCCCGCCCGCTCCGCTCACGCCCACCGCGTGGCCCGGTCCCCTCGCGCGCCGTCGCGCGGGTCCGCCCGCTCGGCGTCGAGCAGCGCCTGCAAGCGCGCCACCACGTCCGGGCGCTCCGCGAAGCGGTCCCGTCGCTCCTGCGGGTCGGCCTCGAGGTCGTAGAGCTGCCCGGGCGACCCAGGGACCGGCGGCCCGCCCTCGGGCGGCGGCCAGCCGCCCGACCCCTCGGTCCCCTCGATCAGCTTCCAGCGCCCGGCGCGCAGCGCGAACACGCCGGCCTCGGAGTGCAGCACCAGGTGCTCGCGCCCGCCATCGGGCGCCGCGTCGCCGGACGGCACGCCATCGAGCGGGGCGTTGCCGGGCCCCGCGTCGTCGACCAGCGCCGAGGCGAAGCTCACCGCGTCCGGAGCGGCTCCGGCGGGCAGCGGCACGCCGGCGAGCGCCGCGACCGTCGGCAGCAGGTCGAGGAGCGAGACCAAGCGGCCCTCCACCCGCCCCGGACCCACGTCGCCGGGCGCCCGGACGACCAGCGGCACGCGGTGGCCCCCCTCCCAGATGTGCGCCTTCGCGCCGCGCCAGCCGCCGGACGGGTCGTGGCCGTACGCGCGGTAGACCTCCTCGCCGGCCTCGTCGCGCAGCACCTCGCCGTCGGGCCCGAGCACGCGGTCGCCCGGCAGCGCGCCATGGTCGCTCGTGACCACCACCAGCGTGTCGCGGTCGGCACCGGTGCGCTCGAGGGCGTCGAGGACCTGGCCCACCATCCAGTCGTAGAGCCAGGCCAGGTCGCCGCGCGGCCCGGCGCCGCTGCGGCCGCGGGCGAAGGGCGGCACCAGCTCGTCGACGCACGGCTCGTGCGGCGCGGAAGCGGCCAGGTACAGGAAGAACGGCGCGTCGGCCGCCGCCGTCTCCTCGATCCAGGCCACCGCCCGCTCGGCGAAGGCGACGTCGACGTCGCGGTGCGACCAGCCGGGGGCGCACGCGCCGCTGCGGCTCGTGTAGACCGGCGCGTCGTCGTACTCGCTCGGCGGCACCGGGAAGCGGTCGTCCTCGATGAAGGCGTAGGGGGCGTGGCACGTGGGGCACGCGGACGTGCCGAAGAAGCGCTCGAAGCCGGCGCCCAACGGGCCGCCGCCCAGCCGTGCCGCGAAGTCGATGCGCGCCTCGAGGTCGGGGTCGGTGTACGGCGCCCGCGAGAAGTCGATGACCTCGCCCGGCGGGGCCGAGAAGTCCATGCCCAGGTGCCACTTGCCGACGCACAGCGTCCGGTAGCCCGCGTCGCGCAGCACGGAGGCCAGCGTGGGCACGTCCGGCTCGATGAGCGACGGCGCGTACCCGCTCAGGACGCCGCGCTGCAGCCGCGTCCGCCAGGCGTACCGGCCGGTGAGCAGCGCGTAGCGCGACGGCGTGCACACCGCCGACGACGCGTGCGCGTCGGTGAACCGCACGCCGGTGCCGGCGAGGCGGTCGATGTGCGGCGTGGGCACCTTGGACGCCGGGTGGTAGCAGCCGACGTCGCCGACCCCCAGGTCGTCGGCGATGACCACGACGACGTTGGGGCGACGCCGGGCGGCGGGGGTGGCCACCCTCAGCCGCCCTCGGGCCGGACGGCGCGCCGCGACGCCAGGTCGTTCCGATCGAAGGACCGATGCTGCACGCGCCCCCTCCTCGCCCCGCCACGTAGCGGCGACGGCCGGTGCACGATCGCCGGCGTCGCCGCCAGGCTACCCGCCACAGCGGCGCACGGTCGCGCGGGGGCTTGACCCTCACCCAGCGTCAGGCCGCACACTGACCTCCATGGCACGGCGACGGACCTACCAGGTGAGCGAGGTCGCGCGGATCACCGGCCTCTCGGTGCGCGCGCTTCACCACTACGACGCCATCGGGCTGCTGGTCCCCAAGGAGCGCACCGACGCCGGCCACCGGGTCTACGACCAGGACGACCTGCTACGCCTGCAGCAGATCCAGATCGGCCGCGAGCAGGGCCTCGCCCTCGAAGCCATCCGCCGCGTGCTCGACGACCCGAGCTTCGACCGCGCGCACGCGCTGCGCACGCAGCGGCGGCACCTCCAGGAGCGGGCCGCCCGCACCGCGGCCATGATCGGCGCCGTTGACGCCGCGCTGGCCATGCTCGAGGACGACCGAGGAGGCACCATGGACGTCAAGCAGCTCTTCGACGGGTTCGACCCGGCCGCCCACGAGGCGGAGGCCTAGGAACGCTGGGGCGACACCGAGGCCTACCGCGAGTCCGCCAAGCGCACCAGGCGGTACGGCAAGGACGATTGGAACCGCATCAAGGCGGAGCAGGCCGCGATCTACACCGACGCGGCGGCCGCGCTGGACGCCGGGCATGCGCCCGACGGCACCGAGGCGATGGACCTCGCCGAGCGCCACCGGTAGTCGATCGAGCGCTGGTTCTACCCGTGCAGCACGGTCATGCACGCGAACCTGGCGGACCTGTGGGAGACCGATGCCCGCTTCGCCGAGAGCATCGACGCCCATGGCGCGGGGCTCACGCCGTTCCTCGCTGCGGCCGTCCGGGCCAACGCGCGACGCAAGGCGGGCTGAACGACCCCATCGCGGCCGAGCCGAACGTGCGACGATCGAGGCAACGCGCGGACCGCGCGGTCGTGCTCCAGACCGGCGCGGTGGCGCAGCGCCGGGGCGACCCGGAACCGCCACCGTAGCGACGGGTAAGCGGCGGACCGCTCCCCGGCGTGCGCGCCTCACGCGACCGCTACGCACGAGTGGAGGAACCGATGAACCTGACCGGCAAGGTGTGCCTGGTGACCGGCGGTGCCCGCGGCATCGGCCGCGCGATCGTCGAGGCCTACGCCGCGGCGGGCGCCGCCGCCGTGTACGCGATCGACATGGCCTTCGACGAGGCCCTGACGACCCACGCGGCGGTGAAGCCCGTCGTTCTCGACGTCACCGACGGCACCGCCGTGCAGACCGCGATCGAGCGTATCCAGGCCGACGAGGGACGCATCGACGTCCTCGTGAACAACGCCGGCATCACGCGCGACGCGCTCGTGCAGAAGATGACCGACGCCGATTAAGACGCGGTCATCGCCGTGAACCTCACCGGCGTCTTCAAGATGACGCGCGCCGTCGGGCCGCTGATGATGGCGCAGGGCGCCGGCTCGATCGTCAACATGGCGAGCATCGTCGGGCTCGCCGGTAACGTGGGCCAGTCGAACTACGCCGCCTCCAAGGGCGGGGTGGTCGCGCTGACCAAGACCTGGGCCAAGGAGTTGGCGCGCAAGGGCGCCAAGGTGCGCGTGAACGCGATCGCCCCCGGCTTCATCCGCACGCCCATGACCGAGAAGGTCCCCGAGCACATCCTCGAGGCGATGACGGCCAAGACGCTGCTCGGCCGCATGGGCGAACCCGAGGACATCGCGAGCGCGGCGCTGTGGCTCGCGAGCGACGCCTCAAGCTACGTGACGGCGCAGGTCATCGGGGTGGATGGGGGGCTCGTCCTCTGACCAGGTAGGTCCGCGACCCGGGAGGCACGGGCGTGCCCGGCGGTGCATCCGTCGCATCGGGGACGCCCGGGACCGCGTATCGTCCGCGGATGCGCGCCCCTACCTCCCTCTTCCGGATCGACGGCTGACGGGCCCCCTCCTCGCGCTCCTCACGGTGTTGGCGCTGAACCTCGCGCCCGCCGACGCCCCCAACCTCACCATCGCCAACTACGTCGTCGAGGGCGTCGGCTTCAGCCCCGAACCCGCGCGCTTCCGGCTCGATCGCCTCGAGGGCGACCGCTGGGCGATGACGAACGCACGCGGCGAACCCTGGTTCGAGGTGGTCGTCTCCGGGTCCGTCCTGCGGCTCATCGGGAACGGCGCCGACGAATCGGTCGACCTGGCCGAGGCGCTCGGGCTTCCCGAGGCGTGGTGGGACGCGACGACGGTCACGCCGGCCGGCGCCGACCCGCTCGAGTTCGAGCGCGTCCAGGGTGGGGTCGACGTGCGCTGGTCCGGCCCGCTCGCGGGGCAGATCCGCTGGTAGCCGCCGCGCCCAAGCGATGGCTACGTCTTGGGTTCGGAGCCGCTCACGCCCTCTTCGTAGGCCGCTTTGGTCTCGTCCCAGAGGTCGCCCGCCGTCTCCTTGAACGACGCCCACGCCTCCTCGCCCTTCTCCGCGAGCGCGGCGAGCGCCGACTTGCCTTCGTCGATCTTGCGCTGCAGGGTCGTGATCTGCTCGTCCAAGGCGAGTTGGGCGTCCGCGGAGGCGCCCTTGGCCCGCGCCTTCAGCTTGTCGGCCTCGGCGCGCCATTCGTCGAGCTGCGCCTGCATCTTCTGCTTTCGGAGGTCCTGCTCGCGCATCGTGAACTCCCTTCGCGTGGTCGGGGTCGTGGCGGAAGCGGCTGAACCCAGCCTAGCACTGCTTCCATCTCCGAAGGATGCCCGGGCGACGAAGGGCGCCGGCGAGGTGTGCGTTCATGCGTCCAGGACGCGATCGAGGCAAGCACAGCGGCGGCTCGCCGTGAAGCCGCCCCGCTTCAGTCCAACGAGCGCATGAACCCCAGCAGCGTCTGCGCCGTCTGGCGCTGCTGCTCCTCGCGGTCGATGCTCGCGGTGCCGTCGCCCGCCTGCGGGCCGTAGTGGCCGAAGCCGGCGTGGTTGCCGCCCTCGATGACCACCAGGTCGCTGCCGGGCGGCAGCCGCACCATCGAGGCCTCGAAGCCCTCGGCCGAGGTCAGCCCGTTCTCGGTGCCGTACGTCGAGACGGCCCGGATCGGCAGGGCCGACAGGTCGGTGGACTCGGCGGGGAAGGACGCCAAGAACGCGATCCCGTCGACGGCCGTGGGGTTCCCCTTGACGAACTCGGCGGCCATGGCGCCCCCGAGCGAGTGGCCCCCGATCACCCAGGTGCCCACCTGCGGGAAGACATCGATGACCGCGGACGCCCGCCCGATGCCGAAGACGGCCAGCTCGAGCGGCATCGGGACGATCACCGCCAGCACGCC
>JARGGE010000097.1 GCA_029210865.1 Trueperaceae bacterium | reverse complement strand
CGCCGCGGAGGACCGCTCGTTCGTGCTCGTCGCGGCGTCCGGCGGCGCGCGCATGCAAGAGGGCGCGCTCTCGCTGATGCAGATGGCCAAGACCACGGTCGCGCTCGAGGCGTTGGTCGAGCGCCGGCTGCCCTACGTGACCGTGCTCACCGACCCGACCACCGGCGGCGTCACCGCCTCGTTCGCGACGCTCGGTGACGTCATCTTCGCGGAACCCGACGCGCTCATCTGCTTCGCCGGGCCGCGCGTGATCCAGCAGACGATCAAGCAGGACCTGCCCTCCGGGTTCCAGCGCGCCGAGTTCCTGCTGCGCAAGGGGATGGTGGACGACGTGGTGCCGCGCGGCCAGCTCAAGGCGCGGCTCGCGGCCGTCATCGCCCTGTTGCGCGCGGGGGTCGGACCGGACGGGGAGGGCTGACGGTGGCGCTCGCCTTCGAGAAGCCGATCGAGGACCTGCAGGCGAAGGTCGAGGAGATGCGCGCCTACGCCGCCGAGCAGGACGTCGACCTGACCGACGAGGTCGCGCTGCTCGAGCTGCGCCTTGAGCGCCTCAAGCGCGAGACCTTCGCGAACCTGAGCCGCTGGCAGCGCGTCCAGGTGGCGCGCGCCCCGGGTCGGCCGACCGCCCTCGACCACGTCGCCGGCATGGTGGACGGGTTCGTCGAGTTGCACGGCGACCGCGCCTTGGGCGACGACCCCGCGCTGGTGGGCGGCCTCGGCCGCCTCGACGGCGCCGGCGTGGTCGTGTTGGCGCAGCAGAAGGGGCGCGACACCAAGGAGAACATCCACCGCAACTTCGGCATGGCGCACCCGAGCGGCTACCGCAAGGCGATGCGGCTCATGGACCTCGCCGACCGCTTCGGTCTGCCGGTCCTGGCGCTCATCGACACCCCCGGGGCGTACCCCGGCATCGCCGCGGAGGAGCAGGGCCAGGCGTGGGTCATCGCCGAGAGCATCCGGCGCATGAGCCGCTTGCGGGTTCCGGCGGTCGCGGTCGTCGTGGGCGAGGGGGGCTCGGGCGGGGCGCTGGCGATCGGCGTGGCCAACCGCGTGCTCATCCTCGAGCACGCGGTCTACAGCGTGATCAGCCCCGAGTCGTGCGCCGCCATCCGGTGGCGCGACGCCGCGGAGGCGCCGCGCGCGGCCGAGGCGCTCAAGCTCACCGCCCCCGACCTGCTCGAGCAGGGGGTGGTCGACGAGGTGGTGCCGGAGCCGCTCGGCGGCGCCCACACCGACCCGCGCGCGGCGATCGACGCCACCGTGGTCGCGGTGCGCGCGGCCTTCGCCGGCCTGCGCGGCCGCACCCCTTCGGAGCTCGTCGCCCAGCGGCGCGAGCGCTTCCGTCACATGGGACGGATGCTCGAGACCACCGCCTGACGCAGGCGCGCCAGCGCGGCCGCCACCCCGTCGGTGGCGCCGAACACGGCGCTGCCGGCCACCAGCGCGTCGGCGCCGGCGGCGACGGCGCGCGGCGCGGTGGTCGCGTCGATGCCACCGTCGACCTGGACGCGCGTGGCCGCGCCGCGCTCGGCGATCCAGCCCCGCACCGCGCGCAGCCGGCCCTCGACCGCCGGCAGGTAGCGCTGCCCGCCGAAGCCGGGGTCGACCGACATGAGCAGCACGAGGTCGACGAGGTCGAGGACGGGCTCGAGCGCGGTGAGCGGGGTCCCCGGGTTGAGCGCCACGCCGACCTCCAGGCCCCGGTCGCGGACGGCGCGGAGCGCTCGGTGGACGTGGGGCGTGGCCTCGACGTGGACCGTGAGGCCCGTCGCGCCGGCGTCCGCGTACGCGTCGATCCAGCGTTCGGGGGCCTCGATCATCAGGTGGACGTCCAGGGGCGCGTCGGTCGCCGCCCGCAGCGCCGCGACGGTGCCCGGACCGAACGTGAGGTTGGGGACGAAGCGGCCGTCCATGACGTCGACGTGGAGGGTGTCCGCGCCGGCGGCGACGACCTCGGCCGCGGCGTCCGCGAGGCGCGCGAGGTCGGCGGCCAACAGCGACGGTGCGATCAGGACGGGGTTCACGTCGGCAGCGTAGCAGAGGCACGGTGGGCGACGGCCGGTATCCCGTAGGCTGCGGTCGGTAGGCCTTTAGGAGGATCCATGGACGCGTACGCGCATCCCGAGACGCTCGTCGACACTGCCTGGGTGGCGGACCACGGTCGCGACCCGCAGGTGCGCCTCGTCGAGGTCGACGAGGACGTGCTGCTCTACGCTCAGGGCCACCTCGAGGGGGCCGTCAGGCTCGATTGGCACACCGAACTACAGCGCCCCGACGTGCGCGACTTCATCGACGCCGAGGCCTTCGCGCGCCTGGTCGCCGCGAAGGGGATCTCGAACGACACCACGGTGGTGCTCTACGGCGACAAGTCGAACTGGTGGGCGGCGTACGCCTTCTGGTTCTTCAAGTACAACGGCCACGACGACGTCCGTCTCATGGACGGCGGCCGTCAGAAGTGGGTCGCGGAGAAGCGTCCGCTCGTGCGCGACGTGCCGGAGGTGGCGCGCGGGCGCTACCGGGTGCCGTACCGCGACGCCTCGATCCGGGCCTTCGCGGGCGACGTGCTCCAGCACGTGCTGCGGGTCAAGGACGGCGCCGGGGCGCTCGTCGACGTGCGCAGCCCCGAGGAGTACCGGGGCGAGAAGCTCCACATGCCGGAGTACCCGCAGGAGGGCGCCCTGCGCGGTGGCCACGTCCCGGGGGCGGTGAACGTCCCCTGGGCGAAGGCGGTGCGCGAGGACGGCACCTTCCAGCCGCCTGGGGTCCTGCGCGACCTGTACGCCTCGGTCGGCGTCACCGCCGACAAGGACGTCGTCGCCTACTGCCGCATCGCCGAGCGCAGCAGCCACACCTGGTTCGTCCTCAAGTACCTCCTCGGCTTCGAGCGCGTGCGCAACTACGACGGCTCCTGGACCGAGTGGGGGAACCTGGTCGGCGCCCCGATCGAGCAGGGTGGATGACGACGGTCGCGGGCGCCGGACCACCAGGTCCGACGCCCGCGACCGTGGCGTGACGGTGCACCGTCGGGCGTGGTGGCACCGTCAGGCGACCGCGAGCGTCCCTTCGGCGACGGCGAGCACCGCGGCCTCGAGCTTGCTCAGGCCCTCCTCGAACTCCTCGTCGCTCATGCGCAGCGGCGGCAGCAGGCGGATGACGTTGCCGTAGCTGCCGGTGGGCAGCAGGATCAGGCCGTCCTCGCGCGCGTGCGTCACGATCGCCTCGACGGTCTGCGGGTCGGGGGTCTTCGCGTCGTCCCGCACGAACTCGAGGCCGATCATCGCCCCCGGGCCGCGCACGTCGCCGAGGCCGGGCACGCGCTGCTGCAGCGCGCGGAGCCGTTCGGTCGCGACCGCACCGATCGTGCGCGCGCGCTCGAGCAGGCCCTCCTCCTCGATGACGGCGATCGTGGCGAGCGCCGCGGCGCAGCCGGTGGGGTTGCCGCCGAAGGTGCTCCCGAGCATGCCGGGCTTGAGGCGGTCCATGACCTCGGCCTTGCCCACGACGGCCGACAGCGGGAAGCCGCTCGAAAGCGCCTTGGCGGTGCAGACCAGGTCGGGCTCGAGCCCGAAGCGGTCGACCGCCCACCACTGGCCGGTGCGACCCATGCCGGCTTGCACCTCGTCGTCGATCCACAGCGCGCCGATCTGGTCGGCGTACGCCCGCAGCCCGCGCAGGTAGCGCTCGGGGACCGGGATGAAGCCCCCCTCGCCCGCCACCGGCTCCAGCAGGAAGGCGGCGACCTCGCCCTCGCCGATCGTCGTCTTGACGAGGTCCTTGAGCCCCGCGAGGTAGGCGTCGGCCACCGCGTCCTCGTCGCTGAGGCCGAACGGGTTGCGGTAGACGTACGGGAAGGGTGCGCGGTAGATCTCGGCCGCGCGGGGGGCGAAGCCCGCCTTGTAGGGGTTCGCCTTGCCGGTCAGCGACAGGGTCATGTGCGTGCGCCCGTGGAAGGCGTGGGTGAAGGCGACGATGCCCTGGCGGCCGGTGGCGATGCGTGCGATCTTGACCGCGTTCTCGACGGCCTCGGCCCCCGAGTTGACCAGGAAGGTCTTCTTGGGGCTGGGTCCGGGCGCGATGCGGCCGAGCGCCTCGGCGACCTGAATGTACGACTCGTGCATCCCGACCGCGAAGCAGAGGTGCTGGAAGCTGGCGGACTGGCTGCGCACCGCCTCGAGCACCTTGGGGTGGGAGTGGCCCACGTTCATGACCGCGATGCCGACGGACCAGTCGAGGTAGCGCTTGCCTTCGGCGTCCCAGACGTAGGCGCCCTCGGCGCGCTCCGGGTAGAAGGGGTGGACCGAGTAGGCGGCGGGGGCCACGGCGGCGTGGCGGCGGCGGGCGAGTTCGGTGCTCTTCATCGGACCTCCTCGGGCACGGCGGGGATCGCCGGCACGGCGCGCGCGGCGCGCGCGGCTTGCGGACCGTCGGCCGTTGCTGCGTTCCGGCTTCGGTACCAAAGAGTATCGGCCTTCGGGCGCAGGGAACGCAAGCCAGGCGCCGTCGCGGGCTGGAGCGGTACGCTGCGGCCGTGCGCGCGACCCCGAGCCCCGCACCCACGGTCCCGGCGGCCTCGCCGCTCGGAGCCGCCCCTGCCGTCGTGGCGGCGTCCGTCGCCGACGAGGCGCGCGCCGATCAGGTCGCGTCGGCGCTGGCGGCCTCCCGACTGACGCTGGCGGCTTGGCGCGCCGGCGACGGCGGGCCCGTCGTCGTGTGGGTGGACGCGGACGGCGTGGCGCTCCGGGGTCCCGCGGCGAGCGGGGCCGATCCGGTGCGTCCCCCGCCCCCGCCGTCGGCGGGCCGGGGCGGGCGCGACCCGCTGCTGAGGGCCATCGGCGCGGCCGCCGACGTCATCGACGCCACGGCCGGCTGGGGCGTCGACGCGGGCGTGCTCGCCGCCGCCGGACGGCCCGTGCGGATGCTCGAGCGGCACCCGGTGCTCGCGCTGGTCCTGGCCGACGCCCTCGTGCGGTGGCGGGCCGCGGGGCATCCGGCCGCGACGCGCCTCGAGTTGCTCGCGGTCGACGCGCGCCACGTGCTCGCGTCGCTGCGCGCCGACGCGGTGCTGCTCGACCCGATGTACCCCGAGCGGGGCAAGCGCGCGCGCAAGGGGGAAGACCTGTCCTTGGCGCGCCGGCTCGTCGGCGACGACGACGATCAGGGCGAGCTGCTCGCGGTCGCCCGCGTGGCCGCGCGGCGGCGCGTGGTGGTCAAGCGGCCCCGCACCGCGCCGTACCTCGCCGGCCGCGTTCCGACCGGCTCCATCGTCGGCCGCACCACCCGCTACGACCTCTACCCCCCTTCGGAGGAGCCCACGTGACCCGACCCGACGACCGCCTGGCCACCTCGCACCCGACCGTCCGCCGCGTCGCCGTGCTCGGGGCCGGCACCATGGGCAGCGGCATCGCCGCGCTCCTGGCCGAGCACGGTTTCGCCGTGCGGATCGCCGACCCCTCGCCCGACGCGCGCGAGCGGGCGCTCGCGCGCGTCGCCAAGCGCGCCCCCGACGCCGACGTCGCTGCCGTCGCCGAGCTCGAGGAGGCGGTCGCCGAGGCCGACCTGGTCATCGAGGCGGCCCCAGAGGTGCTCGCGCTCAAGGAGGACCTGTTCCGCCGCGTCGACGCGGCCGCCCCCGCGCACGCGGTGCTCGCGACGAACACCAGCCAGCTCTCGGTCACTGCCCTCGCGGCGACCACCGGGCGCGCCACGCAGGTCTGCGGCATGCACTGGTTCAACCCACCCGAGCGCATGCGGCTCGTCGAGAGCGTCCGCGGGCTGACGTCGAGCGACGCCACCATGGCCGTGGTGCGCTCGGTCGCCGAGGCCTGCGGCAAGACCGTGGTCGAGGTGGCCGACCGGCAGGGGTTCGTGACGACGCGCGTCCTCGCGGCGACGCTCGTCGAGGCGATGCGGATGCACGAGGAAGGGGTCGCAACCGCCGGCGACATCGACGCGGCGGTCAAGCTCGGCTTGAACCACCCGATGGGGCCGCTCGAGCTCGCCGATTACGTCGGCCTCGACGTCATGCTCGCGATCGCGGACTCGCTCACGGAGGCGCTCGGCGAGCGCTTCCGCCCGCCGCAAGGGCTGCGCAAGCGGGTCGAGGCGGGGCAGCTGGGGCGCAAGACGGGGCAGGGGTACCACGCCTACCCGCCGCGCGCGAGCTGAGCCGCCGACGCCCGCCCACCGCGGTGACGGCGCTCGGGCCGCACCCCACGACGAGGCGCGCCGGACTCCTCGGAGTCCGGCGCGCGGCCGTGGTGGCTGGCCCTCAGGGATTCGAACCCCGACCGACTGGACCAAAACCAGTTGTCCTGCCATTAGACGAAGGGCCACCGGGGCCACGACGGGGGCGATGATACGGACGCGAGCCCGCCTCCGTCAAACGCAGCCGCCGACCCGGGGTCCGGATCGGCGGCTGCGCTGTCGTTGGCTGGCCCTCAGGGATTCGAACCCCGACCGAGCGGACCAGAACCGCTTGTCCTGCCGTTAGACGAAGGGCCAACGCCAGCACCCGTCAATATAGGCGCCGTCGGCGCCCGAGGTCAAGGCGTGGGGGTGCGGTCCCCGTGGCCCGTCGCTGGACGCCCGCCGCAGCAGCGTGATAACCTCCCGTGGCTCCGGCGGCGCGACGCCGCCCGAACCGAGGAGAGGTGCCGGAGTGGTTGAACGGGACGGTCTCGAAAACCGTTGTACCGCCCTGCGGTACCGTGGGTTCGAATCCCACCCTCTCCGCCATGCTGCGCCCGAGCCGTCCTTGCTCGGGCGCTCTCGTTTGGGAGGTCCGCCGCCGTGCCGCTGACGATCGTCGACCATCCGCTGGTGCAGCACAAGCTCTCGGTGCTGCGCGACCGCCACACGAGCGTGCGCGACTTCCGCGCGCTCTGCACCGAGATCTCCATGCTCATGGCCTTCGAGGCGATGCGCGACCTCCCGCTCGAGGAGGTCGTCGTCGAGACCCCGATCACGACCGCCCACGTCCGCCGCCTCGCGGGCAAGAAGCTGGCGGTGGTGGCGATCCTGCGCGCCGGCCTGATCATGGCCGACGGGATCCTCGACCTGGTCCCGAGCGCGCGCGTCGGCCACGTCGGCCTGTACCGCGACGAGGCGACCCTGAAGCCGGTGCGCTACTTCATCAAGCTCCCGAGCGACGTCGCCGAGCGCGACGTCTTCGTGCTCGACCCGATGCTCGCGACCGGCGGCTCGGCGGTCGCGGCGCTCGACCTGCTCGCGGAGCACGGCGTCACCGCGCCCCGGTTGCTGTGCATCCTGGCCGCGCCCGAGGGGGTCGCCGCGGTCCAGGCCGCGCACCCGGACGTCGAGATCATCCTCGCCGGGCTCGACGACCGCCTCGACGAGCGTGGCTACATCGTCCCCGGCCTCGGCGACGCCGGCGACCGCATCTACGGGACCCGATGAGGAACGCGCAGAACCCCTCATCGAACGCCCAGGGCGGCCGGTAGACTGGTTCGTGCCCCGCGATGCCCTGATCCTCTACGCGCCGTTGGTGCTCGTCACCTTCGCGGTCGCCGCGCTCGCCGTCGCATGGGCGGTCCCGCGCGTCCGGACCTTCGCCCTCCGGGTCGGTGCCGTGCAGGAGGGGGGTGCGGCCCACGGGCTGGGCGTCCGCCTGCACCAGGGGCGCGTGCCCAACATCGGTGGGATCGCGCTCTTCGCCGGCTTCCTCGCCGCGGTGCTCGTGGGGAGCGTGCTCGCGCCCGCGCAGATCGACGCCTACCGCGCGCAGCTGCTCGCGGTCGTGCTCGGCGGCGCCCTCATGACCCTCGTCGGCTTCGTCGACGACGTGTGGGAGGTCTCCGCCGGGGTCCGGCTCGCCACCCAGTTCGCGGCCGCCGGGATCCTGGTGATCAACGGCGTGACGATCGACTTCATCACCAACTACTTCGGCGACGTCCCCTTCGTGTTCTTCCCGGAGGCGCTCGCCGTGGCGGTCACGCTGCTATGGATCGTCGGCTTCACGAACGCCTTCAACTTCATCGACGGCCTCGACGGCCTGTCGTCGGGCGTCGCCGCGATCGCCAGCCTCAGCCTGCTCGCCGTCGCGCTCCAGTTGCCCGACCGGGGGGTCTCGGTGCTCCTGCTCGCCGCGGTCGCGGGCAGCACGCTCGCCTTCCTGCGCCACAACTCGAGCCCAGCGACGATCACCATGGGCGACTCCGGCGCCTACTTCCTCGGGTACGTGCTGGCGGCCGTCTCGGTCCTGGGCGCCCTGAAGGTGACCGCCGCGGTCGCGGTGGCCGCGCCGATCCTCATCCTCGCGCTGCCCGTCGTGAACATCACCCAGGTGACGCTGCGGCGCCTGCGGCGGCGCCAGAGCCCGGCGCTCGCCGCGAACGACCACCTCCACGACTTGCTGCGCGAACGCTCGGGCAGCCCGCGCATCGCCGTCTATCTGCTCTGGGGCGCCACGCTCGCGTGCGGGGTCTTCGGCATGCTGCTCGCCGCCACCCCGCTCCCACTCGTCCTCGCGACGATCGCCGGCAGCGTCGCCCTGCTCGGCGGCCTGAGCCTCTGGCGCTGGCGCGAGGTGCGCCGCGCGCTCGCGCGGGCGTGACCCCGCGCTCGACCCCCGCGACGGTCGTCGTCGCGTTCGGCACGCGTCCCGAGGCGTCCAAGATGGCGCCGGTGGTGCACGCCCTGGCGGCGCACCCCGAGCTCGCCCCGCGCGTCCTGGTGACCGGGCAACAGCGCGAGCAGCTCGACCGGATGCTCGAGCTGTTCGCGCTGGTTCCCGACGCCGACCTCGACGTCATGACCGACCGCCAGACCCTGCCCGAGCTGTTGGGGCGCATCGTCCCGGCGGCG
>JARGGE010000096.1 GCA_029210865.1 Trueperaceae bacterium | reverse complement strand
GGCCGCCCCCACGATGCTCGCGGCGGCCTTCGGGGTGCCCGGGCTGGCGCCGATCGGGAGCGCGCTCGTGCTCGCGATCGCGTGGGTGCTGCCGGTCTAAGCGCCGCTCAGCACCCGCACCTGAGCGCTCGGGAGGCCCTTGGCCCACCAATGCCCGAAGCGCCCGTACGCCTGCGGGTCGCGCTCCGCCAGCAGGGACCGCAGCACCCGCGCCTCGCGCTCGACGCCGTCCCACGCGTCGTCGTCGAGCGCGTGGAAGGCGGTCACCTCGACGCCGCCGTCGACGGGCCGCCACACCCCCGCGACGTAGCCATCGACGAGCACCGTCGGCAGCACGTCGCCGTTGCGCCGGATCACCCGCGCCCGGTACGGCTCGGGGAGCACCCGGCCGCGGTCGGCGTAGGCGAGCAGGACCGAGTCCCACATCGGCAGCAGGCGCGGCGGCGCCGGGGCGTCGCCGTCGGGCAGGGGGGCGTCGGGAACGTCGTAGAGCGTCGCTCCGCCAGGACCCGGCCGGACCACCAAGACGTCCGAGAGCGCCTCGAAGGCGGGCCTGACCTCCGTTTGGCGCAGGCGCGCGTAGCGCGCGAAGTCCCGGGGCGTCGCGGGGCCGAACGCCGCCAGGTAGCGCCGGATCAGCTCGGTTCGCGCCCTCGCCTCGTCGGTGGGCGATGGCGAGGCGGGCGCGGCGACGTAGGACGGCGTCGCGCCGAACGCCCACGGCCCCGCGTTGGGCGCGTGCACGAGCGGTGCGACCAACCGCAGCCCCCGCCAGAGACCAGGCTCCGGCGGCGCGCCGAGGTGCTCGGCGAGCATCGCCTCGATCGCCACCCGGTCGCGCGGCCGGTGGGCGAAGGCGACGAGCGACAGCACCAGGGCGTCGGCGTCGGTGGGCGTGAGGCCGGTGGTGCGGAAGCGCTCGTCGTACAGGCCCGCGGCGCGCAAGGTCGGGCGCATCGCCGCGTGGAACGGCGCGCGGTCCTCGGCGGCGACGGCGTGCAGCGTGAGGCGCACGAGGGTCGCCTTGACCACCGCGAAGGTGCGGAAGGCGTCGTCGAGCTCGACCGGGTCGAAGTCGCGCACGCGGTTCCACAACGCCAGGTAGGGCGAGGCGGGCTCCTGCGCCTGGAGCGCCAGGACCCGGCGCACGGCGTCCACCACCGGCAGGCGCTCGCGCTCGAGCAGGAGCTGGCGGGCGAGGCTCGCGCGGTTGAGCTGGCGGTCGGTGAGGCGCACGGGCGGAAGGTACCACCGCATGCCGCGTCGTTCACGGCATGCGTGCGTGTCTGCTTGCGTTCATGATTGCTGGCATTTACGATTGCAGGCGATATAGCGTCGTCGTCGCACCCTCCGACCCTGATCGACCGCCAGGCGGAAGTCGCCGAGCTCCGGTCGCTCGCGACCGCCGGAGAGCCGCGGCTGGCGCTGCTGACCGGACGCCGGCGCGTCGGCAAGACGTTCCTGCTGCTCGCCACCTGGACCGAGCGGCAAGCGTTCGCCTTCACGGCGTCGCGCACGAGCCCGGAACAGAACCGGCGCCCGTTGCTCCTCGACCTCGCCCGCTGGAGCGGCGAGCCGATCGAACCCGACGACCACCCCACGTGGCGCAGCGTGTTCCAGCTGTTGCTCGACCTGCGCGCACCCGAGCCGCTCGTCGTCGTGATCGACGAGTTCCAGCACCTGGCCGAGGACGAGCGCGGCCTCGCGACCGTCGCCAGCGAGCTGAACGCGGCCTGGGAACGGCGCCGGCCGCCGCGGTCCTTCCTGATGGTGCTCGCGGGCTCGGTGGTCCACACGATGGAGGCCCTCGCCGGCGGTGGGGCGCCGCTGTACGGCCGCTTCCACTGGCGCCACCACCTCGAGCCCTTCGACTATCGCGACGCCGCCGCCCTCGCCCCGTTCGACTCGCTCCGCGAACGGATCGAGGCGTACGCGGTGTTCGGTGGCACCCCCAGGTACCTCGCTGCCGTCGATCCGACCGCGCCCCTCGTCGAGAACGCCGCGCGGTTGTCGCTGTCGCCGCGCGGCGAAGTGCGCCAGCTGGTCGAGACGGCGCTCGATCAGGAACAGGGCCTGCGCGACGTGCCCAAGTACCGTGCGATCTTGCGCGCGGTCGCGACCGGCCAGACGCGGCGCAACGAGATCGCGCAACGCACGGGCGTCGCCCACGACGCTGGTCTGCGGGACAAGCTCGCCCGCCTCGTCGACCTCGGCTACCTCACCGCGCGCACCAAGGTCGACGCCCGACCGAACGAGGCGGTGGCGTACGCCGTGGCCGATCCGGCCGTGCGCTTCCATCATCGCTTCGTCGAACCCCATTTGGCGCTCCTCGACCGCGAGGCGCCGCTCGACGTCTGGACCGCGTTCGTCGCGCCGCGCTTCGCCGCCTTCGTCGGGATCGAGTTCGAACGGGTCGCGACGCAGGCCTACGACCGGTTGCGCCGCACCCGGGGTTACCCGCTCGTCGAGCGCTGGGGCCGCTGGGAGGGACGCGACCAGGAGGGCGCCCTCCTGAAGATCGACGTCGTCGCACCGCTCATCGACGGCCGGATCCTGAGCGGTGCCGTGAAGTGGAACGCTCGCCCGACGCCCGCCGACGTGCACTTCCGCCACCTGGCCATGCTGGAGCGGGCGGCGGCGGCTGGTCGCGCTTGGGCGCACACCGCGCTCCAAGCCGATGACCCGCTGCTGTACGTCGCGGCGGCCGGCTTCGAGGAGGGTTTCGTCGACGTCGCCGCGCGGCAGGGCCGGCCCGTCATCGCCCTGACGCTCGACGACCTGTTCGCGGACTGACCAAGACGGTCACCCGGCGGCGCCCCACGCCTCTTCGAGCCACGTCCGCACCGCGTCGTCCACCTCCGCGACGGCGCGCAGCTCCAGGTGGTGGGTGAAGCGCCCCGGCCGCGGCTCCACCACCTGCTTCCAGCGCGGGGAGGGGTCGCGGCGCCGCAGCCCCACCGTGAGCACCAGCGGGACGTCGCTCCGGACGTAGTCGCCCGGCACCCAGGCGTACGCGAAGCCCACCCGCCGGCGGAAGGCGACCTGGCTCGTGCTCGTGCGGAGCTCGAACGGGCCGATCGCCTCGACGCATGCCCGGACCGCGTCGAAGAGCGCCCGCGACGCGGGGCGGCCCGCGAAGAAGGCGTCGACGGCGGGGTCGTCGGCCCCCCGCGCCGTCACGTCACCATGCCTCCAACCGGACCGCCACCACGTCGCCCGCGCCGATGCGCTCGGCCTTGCGCACCGCGTCCTTGAGCGGCACCAGGTAGCGACCGTCCTTGGGGAAGAGCGACGTGGGCCACTCGGTGCCGCCGATGCACGCGGTCACCGGCACCATCCCCCAACCGTAGGTGACGGCGGACGCCACCGCGCCGACCTCGGCGCTCTCGGCGTCGGGCACCGCCACGTAGAAGAACGGGGCCGGACCCCGCCACTCGAAGACCGCTCCGGTGAACTCGATGCGCATGCGCCCCCTCCGATCGGTGCCGTCGATGCTACGCGGTGGCTTCGCCCGGGGCTTCGGCGCCCCTCGAACCGACGGCGGCCCGCACCCGCCGCAGGTGCGCCGTCACGCGCACGTCGTCGCATTGCGAGCAATCGAAACCGAAGCGCCCGGCCACGCGCGTCGCGACGTCGCGGAACAGCCCGGCCATCGCCTCGAGCGCGTCCCAGGCCGCCTCGGGGTCGGCACCCGCGTAGGTCGCCTCGAGGCGTGCCCAGTCCTCCAGCGCCATCTCGCGGCGGAGCGAGCGACCATGCTTCCCGGCCCCCCGCCGGAAGCCACTCGCCGCCGCCACGTCCCAGCCGAGCATCGTGAGCAGCTGCGCGCACAGCACGACATCGAAGTGGTGGTGCGCATACGTCGTCTCGCCGCGCGCCAGGCCCTTGGCGACGTACGGCGCCACCCACCAGAACTCGTTGCAGACGTCGGCGAACGCGGCCGCCGTGGGCGGGTCGGGCACGAAGTGCGGCGCATCCGTCGGGGGCGGCGGCGGCACCACGCCGTGGAGGTCGACGAGCACCCGCACCGGGCCATCGTGGCGGTAGGTCGCCATCGCCGCGACCGGCACCAGCGTCAGGTCGATCCGCGAACCGTCCTCGAAGAGCATCAACCAGGCCTCGCCGCCATCGGCACGCGGCAGCGCGCCCCCCATCGCGTCGGGACGTTGCAGGATCGTGCGCTCGCCGAAGACGTCGACCCAGTCGGGTTCGGCGCGGTACGGAGCGACGTCCGTCACCACGAACACCACGCCATGGCCGCGCCCGCGGTCGGCGGGCGCCTCGGGGTCGGCACGGGAGCCGGAGAGCACCACCGCGCGGACGCGCGGATCGGCGCTGGCGACGGCGAGGATGCGGGTGAGGACGGGGTCGTCGGTCATGGCGTCTCCTGCTCGTCGTGCGTCCACATCCGAAGGACCTTCCACACGCTCATCGGCGACGACCTCGTACGCGAGCCGATGCTGGAGGTCGATCCGACGCGCGTACGCGCCCCGAACGGCCACCCGCCAGCTTCTCGAACGGCGGCGGCCGTCGGAACGGGCCCTCGCGGAGGACCTCGAGCCGCGCCTCGGCCTTCGAGCGAAGACCCGCCGCCGTCCGCTTCGCGGCGTCCGCCTGCAGCTGCTCGGTGAACCGCACGCGCCAGGTCACCAGCCGGGTTCGTCCTCGAGCTCCCCGATGGGCGTGGCCATGCCTTCTCGGATCGACTCCCGCATGCCGGGCACCGACAGCAGGGATAGCGTCTCTTGGACGGCGCGCCAGTCGTCATCGGACAGGAGGACCGCGTTCCCACGCCGTCCCGTGATCTGCACGGGCTGGCGCGACGCGGCCACCTCGTCGAGGAGTTGGTAGAGACGCCGGCGCGCCTCGGTCGCGGTGATGGTGACCATGGCCCTACCTCCTGGCCCTCGAAGCGAACGTACGAGAAAGCGTACGGTCGCGCGGGGGTTGCGTCGATGCGGCGCGAGGCACACGTCGGATCGCAGGGGCGTGGCCAGCGTCACGAGCCTCTTGCCGTCGGCAGCGGCTCGCCCGGCATCCAGCGCTGCCCGCCGGCCAGCGCGTCCGCGATCCGCTCGGCGCGCCGCACGCGCGTTTCCTCGCGCTTGGCCGCGAGCACCCAGTCGACCAGCGTGCGCCGGTAGGACCCCGACTGCGACGCGAAGAACCGCCATGCGTCCTCGTTGCGCTCGCGCAGCGCTCGCTCGTACGGTAAGGGCAGGTGTTCGGGCCGCTCCGCGCGGGGCGGACCGGGGGTGGCGTCCGCCCGCCGCGCCGCGTGGATCGCCAAGCCTGCGGGCCGCATCCGCCCCTCGGCAGTCAGCGCGGCGACCCGCTCGAGGTTGACCTGGCTCCACACGCTCCCCGACCGCCGCGGGGTGAAGCGGATCGCGTAGCGCTCCTCGTCGACGCGGCGACGCACGCCATCGATCCACCCGTAGCAGAGCGCCTCGTCCACCGACTCCGGCCAGGTGAGGCTGGGGCGGCCGGTGGCGCGCTTGAAGTAGCCGACCCAGAGCTTGTCGACGTCGCCGTGGTGGGCCTCCAGCCACGCGCGGAACTCGTTCGGCGAGGCGAAGTACGCAGGCTCCATCGGTACCTCCGGCTGGGCGCGACCTACTCGGTGGCGTCCACGCGTGCGAGCAGGTCCGCGCATTCCCGGCGCAACGTCGCCAGATCCTCGGTGGCCACACCAAAGACCGCATCGTCGTCGACAGCGGCGTACTCGTGCGTCAACACGTTTCGGAAGCCGATGATGACGCGCGCGTCCGTGATGCCCGCCGCCAACTCGGGCGCGAGGCGCCGGAGGCCGGCGACCGCCTCACCGATGAGGATGAACTCCCGCTCGACCGAGGAACGGACGGCGCGCCGGTTCAGGTACGCGTCGAGATCGATACCCTCGAGCACCGAGTCGATCGCGTCGCATGCTCCGACGATGTCCGCAAGGTAGGCGGCGACGCTACGCGGCATACAGCGACCGCTTGGTGCGCTCGATGTCGCGGGCGAGGTATCGGTTCTTGACCGCCGCCACCATGACGAGGTCCACGTCGGCACCGAGTACCTCCTGCAGGCGGTCCTGCAGATCGAAGTAGGCGTGAGCCTTGGCCCGGCCGTCCATGTCACCGAAGTCGACCAAGAGGTCGACGTCGCTCACGCCGGGTCGGAAGGCGTCCGTGGCGGCCGAACCGAACAGGTCGAGCCGCTTCACGCCGTAGGCTCGGCACAGTACCGCGACGGCCTCCAGCTTCTCGTCGCTCAGTAGAAGCACGACCGCCACCTCCTACGACCACCTTACTCGCCCGCGTCCCGGACGTCGCCGACGAACGTCCAGAACGAACGCTTCGGTCCGTGCCGACTGCGGTGCGCGCCGCGACGCCGACCGGCGTCGGCCCAGCCGTGGTGAACCTCGACGTGACCGATCTGGTCGAAGCCGACGTGGCCGCCCGCCGCGCGCGGCCGCAGGTGCGGGTCCGCAACGAGTACGACGGACCCAGCGGCCTGGGTGGCACCGCGTACAACGCCGAGGTCGGCGACGGGCGGGCGCCAGCGCTCGTGGTGGTGGTGTCGGTGCCCGGAACGGGGCGCGCGGCGCCGGCGCCCGACACCGGCAGCCTGCGCGGCGACCTGCCGGGCCTGCTGGGTCGGGCGGTCGCCTTCCTCGGCGAGCCCGAGGACCGCGCGGTCGCGCGCGCCGCGCTCGCCGCCCCGGCCGAAGCGCACGTGGCCGCCCTCGCCGCCCGCCGCCTCGAAGCGCCGGCCACCGCCGCGATCGAGGCGCTGGTCGCCCGGGCGCGGGCGCGCGGCGAGTGGCGCGCCGACGTCGCGCCCGAGCTGGTGCTCCCCACGCTGATCGGCGCCCTCCTGCACCGCACGCTGCTCGAGCACGCGGTCCCCGACGATGTTTGGCTCGAGGGCGTGGTCGATCTGCTGGTGCGCGGCGCGGCGCCGCGCACCGGTGCATGATGGCCAACGGGAGGTCCCCATGCGCCGCACCGTCGCCCTCGCGTCCGCCGTGCTCCTCGTGCTCGTCCTCGCCGGTTGCGCAGCCGTCCAGGTCCCGGACGCCACCGCCACCGACGCGCCGGGCTTCCTCCTCGGCCTCTGGCACGGCTTCATCGCGCCGATCGCCTTCGTGATCAGCCTCTTCACCAACGCCGTGCGGGTCTACGCCGTGCCCAACCTCGGCCGCTGGTACGACTTCGGCTTCATGCTCGGCATCGGCGGGTTCTCGGGCGGGGTGTTCGCGGGGTCGCGCAAACGGCGCTGAGGCGAGCTTCGCTTCGCGCGCTCACCGACCGTCCGTGCCCGCCGCGCCTCGAAGCGCGGCGAGGAGGGCGTCCGGCGTGAACACCGGGAGCGTCGCCGCGGTGAACCCGGAGCGGTCGCGCGTCACGATGGCGTCGCCCCCCGTCGAACGACCCGCCTCGGGCAGGACAGCGTCCTCGAAGCCGACGAACCCCACGTCGAGCGCGCGCAGCAAGACGGCCCGATCGATGGAGGCGACGTCGAACAGCTCGAGGAGCGCGCGGACGTGCCGAGCCGCCGCCTTGGGGCCGACCGCCTTGACCGCCAAGTGGAACACCGTCGTCACCGTCGTCGCGCCGAGCACCCCGCGCACGCGACCCGCCTCGACGAGCGCGAAGATGGCGAGGGCATGGTCCAGGTGGGGCGCTCGTGCCATCAGACCGTCGAGCACGACGTTGGTGTCGACCAGGACCCTCACGCGTGCTTGACCTCCAGGTAGGCGCGGTACGCCTTTTCGGGCTCCGGCTCGGACGGCAGCACCCCCACGAGCGCCCTGAGGCGATCGGATGGCGCCGGTAACGCACCGCGCTCGGCGTCCGCCGAGAGCGCCTCGAGCGCTTCGAAGTACGCCGCGACCATCCGCGACACCGACGTGTCGTGCGTGGCGGCATGGCGCTTCGCCACCTCGGTGAGGTGCTCGTCCATGCGCAGCGTGAGCTTCGTGGTCATCGCGACCTCCTGCCGTACCCGTTAGCGCACGGTGTACGTCACGATCCGCTGCGGACGACGTCCCCCTGCCGCCCCGGCGCCTCAAGGCGCCGCACCATCTCGCCGATCCAGATGGGCGCGAACGGCGACGTGCAGCCGCGCGGCGTCGTGTGGTCGCGGTAGACGCCCAGCGCCTCGCCGATCGCGAGCGCGCGCGTCCGGTGCTCGAGGTGGTGGATGCCGATGCCGGCGAGCGTGTTGTTCATCGTCCACTGCGCCTCGGGCGCGGCGCCCGCGAGCTCGCGCTCGATGCGGTCGAGCAGCGCGCCCAGGTCGAGGCCATCGGAGTCCTTGCCGACCCGCTCGGCGGTGAGGCTCCAGCCGAAGCGCGCCGCCCAGGGGTCCGCGTCGGCCATCCAAGCCTGCCGCAGCGCTTCCTTCTCCGGGTGCTTGCGGACCACGTAGGAATCGAGCCAGTCGGCGACGCCCACGAAGTCGACGCTGCGCACCATCGCGTCGAGCTCCGCGGCCGACAGGCGCTTGGGCTCCAGGATCAGGATCGCGAGCAGGCGCGCCTCGACGATGCCCGTCGCCCACAGCTCGAGCGCCAGGGCGTGATCGCGCCCCGTCTCCTTGGCCAACTTGCGCACGTCGCCGTTCAGGACGCCGAACTGGGCGTCGCCGGCGCCGCGCTTGCGGTTCTGGGCACGCACCTTCTCGGTGCCGAGGGCTTCCAGGCGGGCAAGGGCTTGGGGGGCGGTCATGGACATGCGGGTCCTTCCAGGGTCGGGCGGATCGAGGTGGCCCCAGGGTAAGCGGGCACCGGAGCCCGCGACGTGCATCGCTCCTGGACGCGCGGGAACTCGGTGCTAGCCTGGACGCATCCCACGTACAGGAGGCGCCTCATGCCTTCGCGGACCCCCCGCC
>JARGGE010000095.1 GCA_029210865.1 Trueperaceae bacterium | reverse complement strand
GCACGCGCCGCCGGCCTCGAGGTGGTCGACCTCTCGATCGGCGCCTCGGACCTGCCGCCTCCCCCCGAGGCCGTCGCGGCGCTCGAGGCCGCCGTCCACGACCCCGCCACCTACGGTTACTGCCTCGCGAGCGGCACCCGGCCGTTGCGCGAGGCCGCGGTGCGCTGGTTCGTCGAGCGCTACGGCGAGCCGCCCGACGGCGCGCTCGACCCCGACGCCCACGCGCTGCCGCTCATCGGGTCGCAGGAGGGCTTTGCCCACCTGCTGCTGGCGATCGCCGACCCCGGCGAGGCCGTGTTGCTGCCCGACCCCGCGTACCCCTCCTACTTCGGGGCGATCGCCGCCGCCGGCCTCGAGGCGATCGCGCTGCCGCTGACCGCGGCGCGCGGCTACCTGCCCGACCTCGACGCGGTGGCGCCCGACGACGCGCGCCGCGCCCGGGCGCTCGTCCTCAACTACCCGAACAACCCCACCGCCGGCGTTGCGGACGACGCCTTCTTCGACCGGGCGATCGCCTTCTGCCGCGCCCACGACCTGCTCCTGATCCACGACTTCCCGTACGTGGACACGGTCGACGGCGAGGCGTGCGCCCCCTCGGCGCTGGCGCGCCCGGGGGGGCTCGAGGTCGCCGTGGAGCTCTACTCGGCCTCCAAGAGCTTCCACATGGGCGGTTTCCGCGTGGGCTTCGCCCTGGGGCACCCCGACGCGATCGCGGCGCTCGCGAAGCTCAAGGGGGCGGTCGACTTCAACCCGTACCTGGGGATGCAGCGGGCGCTGGTCGCGGCGCTGGCCCGGCCGCGCGCGGCCGCGCGCCGCGACGCGCTCGTGTTCGCCGCCCGCCGGCATGCGTTCGTCGCCGCGCTCGCCGAGGCCGGCTGGTCGGTGCCGCGCCCCGAGGCCGGCATGTACGTCTGGGCACCGCTGCCGGCCGTCGTCGCGGACGACGCGACCGGCTTCTGCGAGGACCTGGTCCGCGCGACCGGCGTGGCGCTGGCACCCGGGCCCGCCTTCGGTCGCCTCGGGGCGGGCCACGTCCGCTTCGCGCTCATGCGCGAGGCCTCGGTGCTCGCGGAGGCGGCGGCGCGCGTCGGCGCGTACCTACGGGGGCGCGGCGCGGTCTGAACCGTCGCGCGCCTGGACGAACGCCCGCGCGTAGGCCAGCGCGGCCGCGCGGTCGCCGACCTCGCCCAGCGCCTGGGCCTCGGCGACGGCCGCCAACACGGCCCCCACCTGCGGTCCGGGGGTGAGGCCCAACGTCGCCATGACGTCGCGGCCGTCGAGGAGCGGCGGCGCCGGCGGCGTGGCGTCGAGCACCGCCAGGACGCGCCCGACGCGCTCGCGGTAGCCACGGCGGGCCGCGGCGCGGGCACCGCGGCCGCGGGCCGCCTCGCGGTCGGCGAGCATGAGCTGCAGCAGGTCGGGGAGGAGCGTCCGCAGCCGATGGACGAAGCGCCGCGCGCCGCGTTCGTCGTCCGGCAGCGGGCGCATGTGGGCCGCGATCAGCGCGTGCACCCGCGCGATCCGGGCGCGCGGGCGCCGCAGCCGCTCGAGCGCGGCCGCGGCCAGGTCGGCGCCGACGCGGTCGTGACCGGTGAAACGGTCGCGCAGGACCAACCCGTCCGGCCCGACCGCCCCTGGCTCGCGCGTGGGCGGCTTGCCGACGTCGTGCAGCAGCGTCGCCCAGCGCAGCGCCAGGTCGGCGTCGGGGAAGGCCTGCACCAGCCGGTGCAGCGCCTCCACCTGGTGGTCGAGGACGTCGAGGTGGTGCAGCGGCCCCTGCCGGACCTCGCGGCCGGCGGTCAGTTCGGGCAGGTCGAGGGCGAGGAGCCCCAGGTCGTCGAGCGCGTGCACGGCGCGTCCTGCCACCGGCGTCGCGAGCAGCGCGTCGAGCTCGGCCCCCACCCGCTCGGGCGCGGGTCGTGGCAGCGTCCCGTCGGCCAGGGCGGCCGCAGCCTCGACCACCGCCGCGCGCGTCCCGCGCTCGACGCGGAAGCCGAGCTGCGCCGCCACCCGCACCACCCGCCAGGCGCGCAGTGGGTCGTCGTGCAGCGCGTCGGGGCCCGCCAGGCGGACCCGCCGGGCGTGGAGGTCGGCGACGCCGCCGGTGGGGTCGAGCAGCGCGCCGTCGCTCGGGCGCCAGGCGAGCGCGTTCACCGTCAGGTCGCGGTGGCGCAGGTCGTCCTCGACGCTCGCCGCGCGCGGGGCCGCGAGGTCCCAGGTGCGGGCGCCGGGCCCGGCGCTCGGGGCCTCCTCGGCGCCGGCCCCGTCGTCCACGGGGGCCCCGGGCCCGCCCACGACCACCCGCCAGTGCCCGCGGTCCGGATCGAGCGCGACGAGCGAAGCGCCCCACGCATCGGCGAGCGCGCGCGCGGCGGCCTCGGGCTCGGGCACCAGCCAGTCGACGTCGCTGGGCATGCGCCCGAGGAGCACGTCGCGCACCGCACCGCCCACGAGCACCGCGCCGGCGAGCGGCGCGCCGGGGCGGGCGGGGTCGCGGCCATCGGGACCCGCCGTACACTGCCGCATGCGCTCCTGCACCGCGGACGACGACGGCGAGGGCGCGCGCCGCGCGCGCGACCAGGGTCCGAAGGGGGCCATGGCCCCAGGCTACCCGCCCCCCCTGCGCCTCGGGCTCACCGGTGCGATGGGGGCGGGCAAGTCGAGCGTCGCGCGGCGGCTCGCCTCACGCGGCGCCCGCGTCATCGACGCCGACGCCCTCGCCCGCGCCGCCACCGCCGACCCGGCGGTGCTGGAGCGGATCGCCGCCGAGGTGGGCGCCGACCTGGTGGCGGACGGGCGCCTCGACCGCGCCGCCACCGCCGCCCGGGTGTTCGCCGATCCCGCCGCCCGCCAGGCGCTCGAGGCGATCGTCCACCCGTGGGTGCGCGCCGCGGCCGCCGCCGAGGAGGCCGCCGCCCGCGCCGAGGTCCCCCCGCCGCCCGTCGTCGTGCACGACGTACCGCTCCTGTTCGAGAACGGCCTCGACGCCGGGATGGACGCCACCGTGGTCGTCACGGCCCCGTTCGACGTGCGCGCCGCGCGGCTTGCGGCGCGCTCGGGCCTGAGCGATGCCGCGGTGCGCGCCCGCGACGGCGCGCAGATGGACCCCGACGAGAAGGCACGGCGCGCCACCTTCGTGATCGACAACGGCGGCGCCGAGGAGGACCTCGACGCCGCCGTGGAGCGGTTGTGGGGGCGGCTGTTGGCGCTCAGTCCGGGAAGCGCTGGACGGTGATGCCGATCACGTCGGGCTCCGAGGTGAGCGCGCCCTCGCTGGCGATGAGCCGTACCTCCCACGCCTGGCTCACGGCCGAGCCGGAGTAGGGGAAGGCGATCGTGATCGCGGTGCCAGTGCCGGCGCTCGTCCAGGTAGCCGACCCCGCGCGGCGGTAGCTCCAGGTGAGGGCGCTGGCCGGCAGTGCACCGCCGGCGCCCGCCGTGCCCGATCCGGTGAAGTCGACGCTCGTCGAGACGAACGTGTCGCCTGGCCATGCGAAGAAGGCCCCGTCCGCCGGGCTCGTGATCGTCGTCGGCGGCGGGTCCTGAGCCCCGCCACCTGGCGCGCCGCAGGCGGCGAGCGCGAACAGGAGCGCGATGGCGACGAGGCGTCGCCACGCGGTGCGACGAGGTGGGCGATGGGGCGGGCGTGGGCGCGCGGGTTCGGGCATGGGCGGCACCTCCGGTCGGGCGTAGGGTCGAGCAGGACGCTACACGAGCGAGCGTTCGCAAGCCGTTGATGCGTCGGCGGTGCCGCGAACCGGGGTGGCGGCCCTCGCCCGGAGCGCGGTGCCGCGGCCGCTCGCGACCCACCGCGTCTGCTAGCGTGTGGGGGATCGCTTCAGTAGGGTTCGACCCTCCGTCGGCGCCGTCCCGACGGCGTTCGCGGAGGGGGCGCCATACGGCGCGTAGCCCGGAGGGAGATCGACCATGGACCGTGGAACCGGACGGAGCACGTTCCTTCTCACCGTCGCCCTGTTGCTCGTCTTCGGTGGCGGCGCCATCGGCGGGCTCGTGCAGTCCGACTTCGGCGCCGTGCGCGTCCAGGACGTGCGCTTCCCCGTCGCCGACGGGCGCGTGATGCACGCCAAGCTCTACCGGCCGAACGGCGCCACGGCCGAGGCCCCGGCCCCCGGCGTGCTCGCGATCCACGGCTACATCAACACCAACGAGACGCAGTCGCCGTACGCGATCGAGCTCGCGCGCCGCGGCTACGTGGTCCTGGCGGTCGACCAGCCCGGTCACGGCTACTCCGACCCCCCGGCGTTCGCCGGCGGCTTCGGCGGGCCCGAGTCGCTCGCCTATCTGCGCTCGCTCGCCTTCGTCGACCCCGAGCAGGTCGTGCTGTCGGGCCACTCCATGGGGGGATGGGCGGTCCTGATCGCCGCGGCCGTCGCACCCGGCGACTACACGTCGATCGTGGTCTCGGGCTCCTCGACGGGCACCTTCGGCGCGCCCGAGGGCACCCCGACGTACCCGCGCAACCTCGGTCTGGTCTACAGCACCTACGACGAGTTCTCCGAGCTCATGTGGGGGGCGCCGACGGGCGCCGAGGCCCCCGCGACCGCGAAGATGCAAGCGCTGTTCGGCACCGACGCGCCGGTCGAACCGGGACGGCTGTACGGCGATCTGGACGCGGGGACGGCGCGCCAGCTCTACGCCCCCGCGGTCACCCACCCCGGCGACCACATCACCACCGCGGGCGTCGCGCCCGTGATCGACTGGGTGCAGCGCACCACCGACGCGCCCTACCCGCTCCCGGCCAGCGACCAGGTCTGGATGTGGAAGGAGGCCGGCACCGCGATCGCGCTCGTCGGCTTCGTGCTCGCGCTCTTCGCCGTCGCGGGGCTGCTCCTGGACTCGCGCGCCTTCACCCCGCTCGCCAACCACACGGCGCCGGCCGCCGGCGTCGCCGGTTTCGGCTGGTGGCTCGGCGCGGCGATCGCCGCCGTCATCCCGGCCGTCACCTTCTTCTGGGCGCAGAACCAGACGAACGCGTGGCTCACCCCCGACCGCTGGTTCCCGCAGCAGATCACGAACGGCCTGGTGGGCTGGGCGCTCTTCAACGGCGCGGTGTCGCTGGTGCTCGTCCTGCTGTGGTTCGCGGTCGCCGGCCGGCGGAACGGCGCACGCTGGGACACGCTGGGCCTGCGCGTCGGCGGCTTCTTCCGCGCGATCGCCTTCGCCGTCGCCGTGGTGGGCAGCGGCTACGCGCTGCTGGCGCTCTCGAACGGGCTGTTCCACACCGACTTCCGCTTCTGGGTGGTCGCGGTGAAGCTGCTCTCGACCCAGCAGGCGCAGATCGCGCTCGTGTACCTGCTGCCCTTCACGGCCTTCTACCTCGTGTTCGGCATGGTGCTGCACGGGCAGCTGCGGCCGCGCGGCAGCGCCGGCGAGGGGGCCGACGCCATGATCGCGAACGCCCTGATCGCGGTCGGGGGCTTCCTGGTGCTGTTGGGCGTGCAGTACCTGGCGCTCTTCTCCGGGCGTCCGCTCCCGTTCGGCGAGCCGCTGCTGACGATCGTCGCCTTCCAGCTGCTCTTCCTGATGCCGGTGACGGCGATGCTCTCGACCTACCTGTTCCAGCGCACCGGCAGCGTCTGGCCCGGCGCCTGGACGAACGGCCTGCTCGTCACCTGGTACGTGATCGCGAGCCAGGCGACGCACTTCGCGGGCTGAGCGCGGCGTGAGGAGCGGGCCGGTGATCGCGCGATCACCGGCCCGCTCCGTGGATCCCGTGCGGCGCGGCGGCCGCGGTCGGTACCCTCAGCGCAGGTCGATCCGGCTCGTCTCCGCCCCTTCGGTGGCGCCGTCCGCGGTCGACCGGCTCCAGCTGACCGAACCGCCGAAGCGCGGCGCGATCGCCGCGAGGTAGGCATCGATCGCCGCGGTCGCGTTCTCGACCGCGGCGAAGTCGATACCGCCGCCCGCGAAGCCGGCGAGCAGTTGCACCTGCTGGCCCAGCAGGGCGCCCGTGTTCGCCAGGGTGGCGCGGTCGTCGGTGAGGACGAAGGCGTTCGCGTCGCCGGGCACCTCGCCGAGCAGCGCGTCGAAGGCGCTTGGCAGGGCGACCCCGGCCGCCGCCGCCTCGAGGACGGCGACGACGCCGGCCTCGGTGGTACCGATCAGCGCCACCGCGCCGGCGGCGTCGGAGGTCACCGCGGTCGCCAACGTCACACCGGGCACCACGTCGTAGAGCCGGACGGTGGTCGCTCCGACCACGCGCTCGCGGACGACCACCGTGCCGTTCGCGCCGGGCTCGGCGAAGGGGTCGGCGAACAGGACGGCGCGCTGCGCCAGCGCGTCGAGCGCGCGGCCCAGCCCGGCCTCGGCGGCGGCCGCGTCGCGGGCGCGCAGCACCAGGACGCTCTCGCCCAGCAGGTCGTCGCTCGGCGCGCCGACCGGCGCGACCTCGCCGACGCCGGTCTGCACGATCGCCAGGCCCGGCGCGGTCCAGGCGAGCACGTCCGCGACGGGATCGACGCCCGACAGGTCGCGCACGGTGCGGTCGAGGTCGGCGACACCCAGCTCGGTGAGCCCTTCGACGAGGTCGCGCAGGTAGTCCCACCACGCGGCCGGGTCGAGCGCGGTCACCTGCACCGACAGCGCGTCGTCGGGCACCCACGCCAGCAGCTCGCGCGGCGCGGCGCCGGCGCCCGAGAGCAGCGCGCGCAGCGCGGGGTCGCGCCCGGCACCGTCGAGCCGGCGGAGGGTGGTCGTGTGGGTGCCGTCCTCGCTGAGGCGCGTCACGCCGGCGTAGGCGCCGATCGTCTCGAGCGCCGCGGCGAGGCGGTCGACGCTGCGGTCGAAGCCGAGGCCGGACGTGAGCGGAGCCAGCGCCCGCGCGAGCGGACCGAGGTCGAGGAAGCCGACGAGCTCGCCGGCGGCGAGCGTGCCGAAAGTGGCCACGACCCCGGGCGCGTCGAGGAAGCCCGGCTCGTCCGAACCTTGCAGCTGGCGCAGCACGCCGCGCAGCACGTCCGGGTTGGTCGAGAGCGCCAGCAGCTCGCCGTGGCGCACCGCCGCGAGCGGGAAGCCCCCTTCGAGCGGGACCACCACGAACCCGACGTCGCCCTCGTTCAGGGCGAGCGCGTCGGGTTCGAGCGCCGCGCGCGCGAGCACCGCGTCGAAGCGCGCCCCCAGGTCGTCGTCGACCAGGGCGAGCAGGGTGAGCGCCGGCAGCGGGTTGAACGGGCTGACCGACACGCCCACCCAGGTCTCACCGCCCAGCAACGCCAGCAGATCGACGTCGACCAGCTCGGGCGGCAGCGCGTCGCCGAGCGCTTCGCCGTCGAGGTCGGCACCGGTCGCCGCGCCCGCGAGCGCCCCGAGGTCGCTGCCGCCGAGCACGGCGGCGAGCGCCTCGCCGACGCCCAGCTCCGTCCAGGGGTCGGCGAGCGGCTGCAGCAGGTCGGCGGCCGCGTCAAGGTCGACCGCGCCGAGCGCGA
The DNA here is from genome assembly GCA_029210865.1 of Trueperaceae bacterium. Classification (GTDB taxonomy): domain Bacteria; phylum Deinococcota; class Deinococci; order Deinococcales; family Trueperaceae; genus JAABTL01. Next base: position 1,575 of record JARGGE010000095.1, on the reverse strand, counting down.
AGGCGGTGTCGGCCGGCAGCAGGCGGGCGAGGTCCTGGGCGCGCGCGATGGGGAAGATGGCGGCGAGCACGAGCGTGGCGAGGGCCACGACGAGCGCGCGGTGGGGGGTCGTCCGCAGCGAGGTCATGGCGCCCATGATGACGTCCGCGTGCGTGGCGACCATGAGACGGTGGTCACCGGCGCGCGAGCGTGCGCCGGGCCGCCTCCACCACGTGCCCGACCGTGAAGCCGAAGGCCTCGAGCACCTCGGGGCCGGGCGCCGACGCGCCGAAGCGGTCGATGCCCACGACCTCGCCGTCGAGGCCGACGTAGCGCGCCCAGCCGAAGGTGGCGCCGGCCTCGATCGCGACGCGCGCGCGGACGGCACGCGGCAGCACCGACTCGCGGTACGCCTCGTCCTGGGCCTCGAAGCGTTCCCAGGAGGGGAGGCTGACGACGCGCGTCGCGACGCCCTCGTTCGCCAGCGCCGCCTGCGCGTCGAGCGCGAGGGACACCTCGGAGCCGGTGGCGAGGAGCACGAGGTCGGGATCCGCCCCGGCGGTCCCGGCCTCGCCGGCGAGCACGTAGCCGCCGCGGACGACGGCGCCGGCCGGCACCTCGAGGTGTGGCACGTTCTGGCGCGTGAGCGCGAGCACGGTCGGTCCGTCGTCGCGGCGCAGCGCCTCGAGCCAGGCCTGGGCGGTCTCGTTCGCGTCGGCCGGGCGGAACACGGTGACGTTCGGGATCGCCCGCAACGACGCCAGCGTCTCGATCGGCTGGTGCGTGGGGCCATCGCCCCCCAACCCGATCGAGTCGTGCGTCAGCACGTAGATGACCGGCTGCTTCATGAGCGCCGCGAGCCGCAGCGCGGGCCGCAGGTAGTCGGCGAACACGAGGAAGGTCGCGACGAAGGGCCGCAGCCCGCCGTGGAGCGCCAGCCCGTTCGCGACGGTCGCCATCGCGTGCTCGCGGACCCCGAAGTGGATCGTGCGGCCAGCGTGGTCGCCCGGCGCCATCGCGCGCTCGCCCGGCAGGTCGGTGAGGTTCGAGCCGGCGAGGTCGGCCGAGCCGCCGACCAGCTCCGGCAGATGTGGCGCGATCGCCTGGAGGACGGCCTGCGAGGCCTTGCGGGTGGCGATCGCGGGGGCGTCGGGCGCCCAGGTGGGCACGTCGGCATCGAAGCCCGCGGGCAGCTCGCGGTGCATCGCGCGCGCGAGCTCGGCGGCGAGGTCGGGGTGGGCGGCCTCGTACGCGCTCCAGACCGCGCGCCAGGCGGCGTGGGCCTCGGCGCCCTCGACGGCCGCCTCGCGCATGTGCACGAGGACGTCGTCGGGCACGCTGAAGGCCGGCCAGTCGATGCCGAGCGCGGCCTTGGTGGCGGCGGCCTCCTCGGCCCCGAGCGGCGAGCCGTGGACCTTGCTGGTCCCCGCCAGCTTGGGCGAGCCGTAGCCGATCACGGTGCGCACGACGATGAGCGAGGGGCGGTCGCCCACGCCGCGCGCCTGCGCCAGCGCGCGCTCGAGCGCCTCGGCGTCGTTGCCGTCGGCGACCTCCTGCACGTGCCATCCGTACGCGCGGTAGCGCGCGGGCACGTCC
>JARGGE010000094.1 GCA_029210865.1 Trueperaceae bacterium | reverse complement strand
CCCGCGGTCGGCCGTGGGCCGCGAGCCGCGGCCGCCCGCGCTGCTGCGCCCGGCCGGCGGGTGGGCCGCGCTGGGCGTCGCGGCCGCCTTGGCCGGCGCGGTCACGCGCGTCGCGCTGGTCCCGGCCTTCGTCGGTCCGGTCGTCGACCGCGTGCTGGGGACCGGCGACCTCGAGGCGCTGCCGCGGTTGCTCGGCATCGGGGCCGCGCTGGCGCTCGCCGGCGCCCTGCTGCTGCTCGTCCAGGACGTCGCCTTCGGCCGCAGCGCGGCGCGGCGCGCCGCGGCTTGGCGCACGCGCCTGCACGACGCGCTGCTGCGCCGACCCCCGGACGGCGCGGGCGGCGCGACGAGCGGCGGGTTGGCGGCGCGCGTCGTCGCCGACCTGCGGGAGATCGAGACGTACGTGCTCTACGGGCTCGGCTCGATCGTCGCCGAGAGCGCCACCGCGCTCGGCATCCTGGCGGTGCTCGCCTGGATCGACCCGCTCGCCACCCTCGGGCTGCTGGTGTTGGCGCTGCCGGCGGTGGCGACGACCGCGTGGCTGGGGCGCCGCGTCGAGGCGAGCGCGGCGCGCCACCAAGCGACCGTCGAGGACGTCGGGGCGCGCCTGCAGGAGGGGGTGCGCCACCGCGAGGTGCTGCGCGCGCTCGGAGCGCTCGGCTTCGCGCGCGACCGCTTCGCGCCGGCCGATGCGGCGGTGGAGCGGGCGCTCGCGCGCCGCACCGCTTGGGCGGCCACGCCCACACCCGTCGCGCAGCTGCTGGTGTTCGGCGCCCTCGCCGGGCTGGTCGCCTGGCTGGCCCACGGGGTCCTCGAGGGGCGGACGACCACCGGCGAGGTGGTGACCTACCTCACGCTGGTCGCGCTGTTGGCCACCCCCGCGCAGCTGCTGCCGAAGACGCTGGTGCTGCTGCAGCAGGCGCGCGCCGCCGCGGTGCGGCTGCGCGCGCTCGACGACGGCGGGCCGACGCCCGCCTCCGCCGCCTGGCCCCCGCCCGGCCCCGGCCGAGACGCGGCCCATCGCTCGAACGCTCCGGCGCCGCGGACGGCGTCGGCACCCGCCACCCCGACCCTGGAGACGCGTGGGCTGCGGATCGGCTTCCCGGACGCCCCCGCGATCGACGTCGCCGACGTCCTCCTCGACGGGCCAGCGCTGGTGGCCGTCGTGGGCGCGAGCGGCGCCGGCAAGACCAGCTGGCTGCGCACCGCCCTCGGGCTGCTGCCCCCCCGGGCCGGTGAGCTGCGCGTCGCGGGGGTCACCGTGACCGTCGACGGCGTCGCCGACGAGGCGGCGCTGCGTCGCCGCGTCGCGTACGCCCCGCAGGGCACCGACCTGTTGTCGGGGTCGGTGCGCGACAACGTCGAGCTCGGGCGCGGCGCGGACGACGCCCAGCTGCAGCGGGTCCTCGCCGCGGTCGGCCTGGCCGACGCGATCGCCGCGCTCCCCCGCGGCCTCGACGCCGACCTCGCCGAGGACGGCGCCGGGCTGTCGGGCGGCCAGCGCCAGCGGCTCGCGATCGCGCGCGCGCTTGTCGGTGAGCCGCAGGTGCTCCTGCTCGACGAGCCGACCTCGGCGCTCGACGACGCTGCGGAGCGCGACCTGGTGGCGCTCCTGCGGAAGCTCGCGCGCGACCTGCTGGTCGTCGTCGTCACCCACCGGCAGCCGCTCGCCCACCACGCCGATCGCGTGCTGCGCTTCACCGACCGCGGCCTCGTACCCCTCCTGGACGAGGCCCCCCGGTGAGCCCCGCCGACCTCTACGCCGACGCCGAGTTCTACGACCTGCTCCACGACGGGTACCGCGACGACCTCGGCTTCTACCGCGGCCTCGCGGAGGACCACGGCGGACCGGTGCTCGAGCTCGGCGCCGGCAGCGGGCGGGTCACCGTGGCGCTCGCCCGCACCGGCGTCGACGTCGTCGCGGTGGAGCCGAGCGCCGCGATGCGCGCCCGCGGCACCGCGCGGCTCACCGCCGGCGACCTCGCCGCCAGCGTCGCATGGGTCGACGCCGACATGCGCACGCTGGCGCTCGGCCGGACCTTCCCGCTCGTCGTCGCGCCGTTCCACGCGCTCATGCACCTGACGACCCTCGACGACCAGGACGCCGCCCTCCGCGCCGCCCGCGCGCACGTCGCCGCCGGGGGTGCCTTCGCCACCGACGTGTACGTGCCGCGCTTCGCCGCCGACGGGGTCGTGCGGGTCGAACCTGACTGGGCCGGCCTCGAGGGCGACCTGAGCACCTGGCAGCACGTCGACCCCGTCGCCCAGACGGTGGTCACGGAGCACCGCCTCGACCGGGTGGGCGCCGACGGCCTCGTTCGCCGGCGCGCGGTCCGGCTGCACCAGCGCTACTACCAACGCTTCGAGCTCGAGCGGGCGCTGCGCGCCGCGGGCTTCGGCCGGGTGCGCACCTTCGGCGGTTTCGACCGCGGCCCGGTCACGCGCGACGCCCGCACCTGGGCGTTCCTCGCCTTCCCCTAGGCGCGCGCCTCGTCGAGCACCGCGAGCGCGGCAGCGGTCGCCGCACCGTACGGCACCCTCGCCCCGACGTCGCGGAAGGCGTCCTCGAGCGCCGCCGCCAGGAGCACGACGTCGTAGCCGTCGACGTCGCCGAGGGCGCTCGGCCGCAGCAGCGTCGGCTTGAGGTGCTGCTGGCCACCGGCGATCCGCACACCTCGCCCGGCGAGCGCGTGCACGACCGCCGCGGCGTCGAGGCCGTCCGGGGTCGTCAGCGCGGCCAACGCGGGGCTCGGCCGCTCGGCGAAGGCGCGCGCGCCGATCGCCGTCCCCGCGGCGAGCAGCGCCCGGTTCCGTCGCTCCTTGGCAGCCCAGCGGGCGGGGGCCGGCTCGGCGAGCAGCTGTGCGAGGCCGACCTCGGCCGCGACGACGAGCGAGACCGGGGGCGTGGCGCCGGCGTCGCCACTGCGCTGCTTGGGGCGCTCGGCGTGGAGGTCAAGCGAGAACGTCGGCACGCGCGCGGAAGGGTCGGGCACCCGCGCCCAGGCGCGCTCCGAGAGCCAGGCGAAGCCCAGGCCGGGCGGCAGCCGCACCCCCTTCTGCGACCCGCTCACCACCGCGTCCAGACCCCAGGAGTGCGGCCGCAGCTCGGCCACGGCCAGGCTGGTGACGGCGTCGACGAGCACGAGCGCGTCCGGCGCGACCGAGCGCACCGCCGCGGCGATGGCGGCGACGTCGTGGAGCACGCCGGTCGAGGTCTCGGAGTGCACGACGGTGACCGCATCGGGCGCCGGACCGGCGCGCAGCTCGTCCGCGACCTGCTGCGGATCGAAGGCGCGCCCCCACGGCACGTCGACGACGCGCACGTCGAAGCCGAACCGGCGCGCGAGGCTCGCCCAGCGCTCGCCGAACACGCCACCCGTCAGCGCCACGACCCGGCCGCCGGCCGGCACGCTCGCGAGGAGCGTCGCCTCGAAGACGCTGGTGCCCGAGCCCGAGACCAACAGCACGTCGTCGCCGGGTACCTCGCAGACCTCGGCGAGCGCGGCCCGGACGCGCCCGAAGAGCGCACGGAACTCGGGCGTGCGGTGGTGGAGGACCGGTCGGGCGAGCGCCGCCAGGACGTCCGGGTGCACGGGGACGGGGCCGGGGGCGAACAGGCGGGCCTTGGGCATGGCGACCTCCGGGTCGGTCAGGCGAAGCGCACGACGCGCAGCGAGTGGATGACGTCGGTCATGCCCCGCAGGACGTCCAACACGGTCTCGCCCGGGACCTGGTCGAGGGTGAGCGCGAACATGGCCAGACCGTCCTCACCGACGCGCGACAGCTGCATCCCGGAGATGTTGACCCCGGCGTCGCCGAGCACCGTCCCCACGCGGCCAACGGCGCCCGGGCGGTCGTAGTTGGTGCAGACGAGCATCGTCCCCTCGGGGCGGATCTCGATCGGGAAGCCGTCGAGCTCGACGATGCGGGGGTGGTCGCCCAGGACGGTGCCGCCGGCGGAGACGCTGCCGCCGTCGAACCAGGCGGTGACGAGCACGTGCGACGTGTAGCCGCGCGGGCGCGCCGCGACGACTCGCGAGACGCGCACGTCGCGCTCCTTGGCGATCGCCAGCGCGTTCACGTAGGTCGGCGGGTCGCTCAGGACCGGTTCCAGGAAGCCCTTGGCGACGCCCACCGCGATCGGGTCGGGGTCGATGGGGAACGCGCCGGCGAACTCGACCGTCAGCTCGCGCACCCGCCCGTGCGCGAGCTGCGCCACGACGTTCCCGAGCGCCTCGCCGAGCGCGAGGTGGTGGCCGAGCTTCGCGGTCACCTCGGGGGCGAGCGCGGGCGCGTTCACGACGCCGCGCGAGACGTCGCCGCGCAGCGCGCGCACGGTGCGATCCAGGATCTCCGAGCCCACGCGCGCCTGCGCCTCGACCGTGTTCGCACCGAGGTGCGCGGTGACGACGACGTCGTCGCGCACGAGGAGCGGGTGGTCGACGCTCGGCGGCTCGTCCACGAAGACGTCGAGCCCGGCGGCGAAGAGGTGGCCGGAGGCGAGGGCGGCGACCAACGCGGCCTCGTCGACGATGCCACCGCGGGCGGCGTTCACCACGATCGCCCCGCGCGGCAGCGCCGCGAGCGCGGCAGCGTCGACGAGCCCACGGGTCTCGTCGGTCAGCGGCGTGTGCACGGTCAGGAAGCGGACACCGGCGAGCAGCTCGAGCAGGTCGTCGACGAGCTCGACGCCCAGGTCCTCGGCGGTGCGGCGGTTGAGGTAAGGGTCGTAGGCGCGTACCGTCATGCCGAGCCCCTGCGCGCGGCGGGCGACCAGGCTGCCGATGCGGCCGAGGCCGACGATCCCGAGCACGGAGCCGTCGAGCTCATGGCCGAGGAACGCCCGGTCCCACGTGCCTCCGCGCACGAGCGCGTCCGAGCGGCCGATGCCGCGCGCGGCGGCCAGCAGCAGACCGATCGCGAGCTCGGCCGCCGAGACGTTGTTCGCCTCCGGGGCGTTCACGACGAGGACGCCGTGGCGGCTGGCCGCGTCGAGGTCGATGTTGTCGACGCCCACCCCGCCGCGGCCCACGACGCGCAGCCGTGGTGCGGCCGCCGCGAGCAGGGCCTCGTCCACCTGGGTGCGCGAACGCGTGATCAGAACGTCGAACTGACCGATGACCTCGAGGATCTCGGCGCGCGGCATGCCGGCGCGGTCGACCACCTCGACGTCGTCGTAGCGGACGTCGCCCAGGGCGACCGCGTCGGTGACGAGGATCCGGAACATGGCGCGCAGCCTACCCCGAGCCGAGTGCCGACGGGTCCGCCGCCGGCGGGTCGGCTGCCCGCGCGGCGCACGCGGGCGTCAGCGCGCGGGCCCGCCGAGCAGGCCGTACAGGGTCGCTTCGTCGCTGACGGTGAAGCTGTCCACGCCGAGCACGTCGTACGCCCAGACGCCCACGAGCAGGAAGGGCGTCGGGACCCCCGCGAGCGCCGCCTCGAGCCGCTGCAGCGCCGCCGGCGTCAGGGTCGACGGGTCGACGTAGACGAGCAGGTCGGTGCGCACGCGTGCGCCGGCGGGCACGGGCACCGGCGCCAGGTCGACGCGGCCGACGTTCATCACGTCGAGCACCTCGTCCGCGGTCACCGGCCGCAGGGCGTCGACCGAGGCGGCGCGAGGCACGCCGAGCGCGACGCCCACGCCGCGCGCCGACAGGAAGTAGCCGACGTCGCCTGGGTTGGTCACCTCGACCGCCATGCGCAACACGGGGGCGTCGGGACGCACCGCCGTGGCCTCGTGGGCGCCGGCGACGAGCGCCAGCTCCGGCGCGCGCACGCTCTGGCGCGCGACGAGGTCGCCGCCGAACAGCGCGCGCTCGCCGCTCGTGAAGGCGTAGACCTCCGACACGAAGCGCAGCCGGCCGCGGACCTCGAACGCGAGCGGCCGCCCGGCGAAGGCGCCCACGATCGGCTGCCACAGTTTGGGCGTTCCCGCCAGCGACGCCTCCGCGGTCCAGGTGAGGCCGACGTCGGCGAAGGCGGGCACGGCGAGGCCGGGCTCGAGCACGCCCGAGGCCACCGGCTCGCCGGCGAGCAGCAGCGTCCACTCGACGCGCTCGAGGACGATGCCGAACTCGTTCGGGTTGCGCACGATCGCCGCCAACGCCGCCTCGAGGCCGGCGCCGGCGCCCGGCGGATCGAAGCGCTCGATGCGGGTCCCGGCGGCATCGGTCTCGAAGCGGGGGGCCACGACGTCCACGAGCGGGATCGCTTCGGTGATCTCGCTGACGGCCCGCGGGGCGCAGCCGGCTGCCAGCACGAGGGCGCCGACCGCGAGGAGCGCGGCGAGGGCGCGGCGGTGGGGGCGTGCGATCGCGCTCGGCGTCACGCGTCGAGTCTAGCAGGGGCGTCGCTCGCCGCGGGGTCACGGCGGGCGAGCCGCGCGCGCCGGCGGCGCCACCATCCCGGGCCGGCCCCGCCGGCGCCGGCGGCGAGCACGACCACCCAGGCGCTGCCGACGACCAGCGCCCAGCCGACCACGAGCGCGGGCCCGACCACCGGCGGGGCGACGGACGCGGCCGAGAAGGCGCTCCCCAGCAAGCTCGTGGCGATCGCGTGCGCCAGGGCGTGCGCGATCGGGACGGCCGCCGCCCAGACCCGTGGCCCGGCGTGCAGGCGCCGGACGGCGAGCCAGGCGGCGACGAGCAGCGCCAGCGAGGCGGCCGCGTACGCGCCGGTCGCCACCCAGGGCAGGCCCGTGGCGACGGCGCGCTGGACCACGTAGGCGGCGTGCACCGCCGCCGGCGCGAAGGTCGCCCACCAGAAGCGGGCGCCAGGGCGCGTCCCCCAGCGCGAGCGGACGATCCAGCCCAGCAGGAGCCCGAGGACCACGAGCACGAACGCGAACCGGCCCAGCAACCTCACGTCGATGCCTCCTTCACAGCGTCTCCCGGAACCCGATCGCGCGCTCGGTGCGCTGCAGCTCGGCGCGCAGGCGCGCCGCCCACGGCGCGTCGAGCCGCGGCGAGGCGGCGAGCATGCGCTGCGCGACCTCGCGCGCGCGCTCGATGATGGCGACGTCGGCGACGAGGTCGCCGAAGGACAGGTCGGGGAGCCCGGACTGGCGCGTCCCGCGGAGCTCGCCGGGCCCACGCAGGCGCAGGTCCTCCTCGGCGATCAAGAACCCGTCGGTGTGCTTCTCGACCACCCGCAGGCGGGCGAGCGTGGCGCGCCCGGCCTCGCCGGCGACGAGCACGCACCGCCCCGGCGCCTCGCCGCGCCCGACCCGGCCGCGGAGCTGGTGCAGCTGCGCGAGCCCGAAGCGCTCGGCGTTCTCGATGACGATGACCGTGGCGTTGGCGACGTCGACGCCCACCTCGACCACGGTCGTCGCGACCAGGACGTCGATGCGGTGGGCGCGGAAGTCGTCCATCACCGCCTCCTTCTCGACCGCGGCGAGGCGCCCGTGGACGAGCCCCAGCCGCACCTCGGGCGGCAACAGGACGCGCAGCTCGTCGCGCAGGGCCGTGGCCGAGACCACCTCGTCGAGCGCCTCGGAATCGTCGACGAGCGGCGCGACCACGTACGCCTGGCGCCCGCCGGCGACGTCGGCCGCGAGCCGGCGGTAGACGGCGGGGCGCTCCCCTGCGCGGCAGAGCTCGGTGGCGACGGGGGTGCGGCCGGGCGGCTTCGCGTCGAGGACGGTCACGTCGAGGTCACCGTACTGCGTGAGCGCCAGCGACCGCGGGATGGGGGTGGCGGTCATGACGAGCACGTCGGGCGCGTCGCGGATGAGCTTGCGGCGCTGCTCGACGCCGAAGCGGTGCTCCTCGTCGATCACCGCCAACCCCAGGTCGCGGAAGGCGACCCCTTCCTGGATCAGCGCATGGGTCCCGACGACCACGTCGACCCCGCCGCCGGCGACGCGGGCACGGACCGCGCGCCGCTCGCCCGCGCCGAGGCTGCCGACGAGCAGGTCGACCGTCACCCCCAGCGGCCACAGCAGCGAGGTGAACGAGGTCAGGTGCTGGCGGGCGAGGAGCTCCGTGGGCGCCATGACGGCGACCTGGGCGCCGCCCCGCACGACCGTCCAGGCGGCCCCGGCGGCGACGGCCGTCTTGCCGCTGCCGACGTCGCCCATCAAGAGCCGCGCCATCTGCCGTGGCTGCTCCAGGTCCTCGCGGATCGCGCGCAGCGCGGCGCGCTGCGCCCCCGTCAGCACGAAGGGCAGCGCGGCTTCGAAGGCGACCTCGTCGGCTGCGGCCGAGGCGACCGAGCGGCCGGCCCCGCCGTCGCGCTGCAGCAGCACACGCAGCTCCAGGAGCAGGAACTCGTCGAACTTCAAGCGCCGCAACGCTTGCTGCAGCCCCGCCTCGTCCGGGGGCTGGTGGACGTCGCGCCAGGCCCGGTCGGCGTCGACGAGCTCGAGCTCGCGGCGCAGGCGTGCGGGGAGCGGGTCGGGGACGCGGGGCAGCGCAGCGAGGGTCCGGTCGACCGCGCGACGCAGGTAGGCCTGGCTGAGCCCTTGCGTACTCGGGTACACGGCCACGATGCGCCCGGTCGAGAGGGACGGCCCCTCGTCGTCGACCTCGAAGCCCTCCACGTGCAGCTCGACCGAACGCCCGCGCGGCTTGACGCGGCCGGTGACGATCGCCCGCTGCCCCGGGAAGAGCTGCTTCTCCACCCACGGCCGGTGGAACCAGACGGCCGTCAGCCGGGCGCCGGCCGCGTCCTCGAGCACCGCGCGCAGCACCCCGGCCCCCTTGCGGGTGGGGACCAGCTTGCGCCCGACCACCGTGCCGACGACGGTGGCCCGCTCCAGGCCCTGGACGGCGGCGAACGAGGGTAAGGCGCGCCGGTCCTCCCAGCGTCGCGGCGCATGGCCGAGGACGTCGCGGTAGCTGCTCAGCCCGACCTCGGCGAGCTTGCGGGCCGCCTGCGCCCCGAGGTCGACGGCGCGACCCTCCAAGGGAGCGTCGAGGAGCGCGTCGGCGTCGGCGAAGGGGGCCGCGCCCACAGGCGCCACAGCGGCGGTGTCGGCGATGCGGGCCGCGCCGGCCGGCGCCACGGCGTCGCGATCGGCGACCGTGGCCCGCGGGGC
>JARGGE010000093.1 GCA_029210865.1 Trueperaceae bacterium | reverse complement strand
GTCGGGGAGCTCCTCGAGCGCGCGGTCGGTCGCGAGCTTGTGGCGCAGCTCGAGGCCGTCGAGCTGCCGGTGCAGGGCGGTGGCCAAGCCGACGTCGGCGAGCGCTTCCGGCCGCAGCTCGAAGATGAGCGCGCGCATCTCGGCCAGCGCCGCCTCGGCCAGCTCGACGACGCCGTCGAGCGCCGCACGGGCCTTCTCGGGGGCGCGCGCCACGTGCCCTTGGGCGGCGTGGGTGCCGAGCACGATCGCGTAGATCGCCTGGCTGACCGAGTCGTGCAGCTCGCGCGCGAGGTGGCGCCGCTCGTCGTCGGCGGCCTCGTCGCGGGCGCGCTCGTACAGGCGCACGTTCTCGATCGCGACCGCCGCCTGCGCCGCCATCGCCGCCGCCAACCGCCGGCGCTCCTCGTCCCAGGCCGAGCCGGCCGGCGCCGCCGCGCGCAGGACGCCGACCGTCCGGTCGCGCACCCGCAGCGGGAGCGTCAGCACCGCACCGGCGACGTGGCCCTCGGTCGCCAGGGCGCGCGGGTCGAGGTGGGGGTCGGCGGGCAGCTCGCCGCGGCGCGCGAGGCGCGCGGTGGCGCCGTCCGCGTCGACCTCGAGGACCTCGGCCGCGGCCCCGGCGCCGGTCGCCTCGAGGCGATCGAGCACCGTGTCCAAGAGCGGGTCGAGGTCGGTGGTGACCGCGATCGTGTTCGACAGCGCCAGGAGCGCGCGCAGCTCGCCGGTGCGCGCCGCCACGCGGGCCTCGAGCCGGTCCTGCGCCTCGACGAGCGCGTCGGCCATCGCGTCGAAGGCCCGCGCGAGCTCGCCCAGCTCGGAGCGGTCCTCGAGCCGCAGGCGCACCTCGCGGTCGCCGGCCGCGAGCGCGCGGGTGGCCTCGGTGAGGCGCACGATCGGGTCGACGAGGAGCCCGCGCGAGAAGGCGGCGGCCGCGACGAGCGTGACCGCCACCACCGCCATGAGGTTGACGAGGGAGCTGCGCAGTACGGTCGCGAGCGCTTCGGAGGCGCCGTCGCCTGCGAGCGGGTCGACGCCCGGCGGTGCGCCCACGCGGGCGCTGACGATCGCGTCGAGGCCGCGCCACAGCAGCACCGCGGTGGCGGCGGCGAGCACGAGTACCACGCCGAGCAGCAGGAGCGTGAGGCGGGTACCCAGGCGGTGGACGAAGGGGACGCTCGCCGCGTCGCCGGACGGGCGCTCGCCGGTCATGGCGTGCCCTCGACGATTCCCTCCCGCAGCGCGTGCAGCGCCGCCTGCGTGCGGCTCTTGAGGCCGAGCTTGGCGAGCAGGTTCGACACGTGGGTCTTGACGGTCGCCTCGCCGACGCCGAGCGCCTGGGCGATCGCCTTGTTGGTCGCGCCGCGGGCCAGGTGGCGCAGGACGTCGCGCTCGCGCTCGGTGAGCGCTTCGCTGGCCCCGGGGTCGGGCTTGGGCGCGCGCAGCTCGCGCATCAGTCGCTGCTGGGCACGGGGATCGAGCCGCACCTCGCCGCGCGCGGCGGCGCGCACGGCCTCGAACAGGTCGTCGGGGCGCGTCTCCTTGAGCAGGTAGCCGGCGGCGCCGGCCTCGACGACGTCCACCACGAGCCGGTCCTCGAGCACCGACGTGAGCGCGACCACCTCGACGTCGGGGTGCTCCGCGCGGATCGCGCGGGTGGCGGCGACGCCGTCCATCACCGGCATGAGCAGGTCCATGACCACCACGTCGGGGTGCAGCGCCGCGACCTGCGCGAGCGCCTCGCGGCCGTCGCCGGCCTCGCCCACCACCTCCAGGTCGTCCTCGAGCTCGAAGACGAGCCGCAGGCCGCGGCGCACGACCACGTGGTCGTCGACCAGCAGCACGCGCACGCGCGTGGTGGCCGGTTCGGGGCGGGATGGGGCGTCGGGCGGCGCGCTGGGCACGGATCCTCCGCGGCCAGCCTACCCGCGCGGTGGCGCCGCCGCCTCCGCCGAAGGGGGGAAGGTGGCTCCCCCTGATGGCGGCGGCGCCCCCCCACCGACGACCGACGCACGCGCCGCCGGCGCCGCCCTACGCTGCGGTCGACCACGAAGGAGGTCCCGCATGTCCGTTCCCCAGTCCCATGGCCCCAGCTCGGGCTCGAGCGACCGACCGCGCATCCTGGGCGCGATCGCCCTGATCGTCGTCGGCGTCCTCGGCCTGCTCTCGAGCGTCGGCGTCCTCGACGGCCTCGGCGGCCTGTTCGGTCTCGTGCTCTTCGGTGGCCTCGCCGTCCTGGCGCTCGGTCAGGGGCGGCGCACCGGCCAGTTCCTTTGGCGCGCCGCGGCCCTGCCGCTCGCCGGTCTGGCGATCGCCTCGGTGACGGCCTCGCACGTCGGCGGCGCCGCCTTCCTGGGCTCGATCGGCCTCGCCTTCGGGCTCGCGTGGCGCGAGGACGAGCGCCGCTGGTGGGCCCTGATCCCGGCCGGTACGCTGCTCGCGCTCGCCCTCACGGCTTACCTGGACGGCTTCCGGGTGGGCGCCGCGGTGTCCGGCAGCGTCTTCCTGCTCGGCCTCGCCGCCACCTTCTTCGCCCTGACCCGGCTGCGCGTCGAGCCGCAGGGCTGGGCGGTCTTCCCGGCCGTCGGCCTCGCCGTGCTCGCGGTGTTCTCGGCCAGCGCGGTCGGTGGTTGGCTGCTGCCGATCGGCTTCATCGCCGTAGGCGTGTGGCTCCTGTGGCGCTCCGGGGCGCTCCCGGGCGTGCCCGGCCCGGGCTCGACGCCGAGGACCCAGCCCTTCCCGCCTCCCGTGTCGCCCGCGCCCGGGTCCCCCTCGTCCATGTCCCGGAGGGCCCCCGCCCCCGAGGCCACGCTGGCGACCGCCGAGGGCGAGCGCCCCGATTCGCACCCGAGCCCCGAGGAAGCGCGCCTGAAGGCAGAGCTCCGCCTCGACGACGACGGCGCCCCGCGCCCCTGAGCACGCCGCGCCCCGCGCGACCACGAGCGACGCCCGACCGAAGCGGTCGGGCGTCGCGGTCGTCGGTGCCGGCCGTCAGGCCTCGAACCAGCCCCGGACCCGCTCCGCGAGGTGCGCGCCGATCGTCAGCGAGGCGGTGGCGGCGGGCGACGGCGCGTTCAGGACGTGCAGCGCCCGCTCGGTCTCGGCGAAGGCGAAGTCGTCGACGAGCTTGCCGTCGTGGCCGACCGCCTGCGCGCGCACCCCCGCGCCGCCGCGGCGCACGTCGGCGACGGTCAGGCTCGGCATCAGCTTGCGCAACGAGGCGACGAAGGCCTCGCTGCGGAAGGAGCGCCAGTACTCGAAGGCACCGACCCACCAGAAGCGACCCGCCAGCCTCCAGAAGCCGGGGAACGCGAGCGTCTCGCGGAGGTCGCCGAGGCTGACGGTCGTGTGCGTGTAGCCCTCGCGCGCGAGGGCGAGCACCGCGTTCGGACCGGCCTCGACCTCGCCGTGGACGGTGCGTGTGAGGTGCACGCCCAGGAAGGGCAGCGCCGGGTCGGGCACGGGGTAGATCAGCCCGCGCACGCGCTCGACCACGTGCGGCTCCAGGAAGTAGTACTCGCCGCGGAACGGCACGATCGTGACGTCGGGGTCGGCACCCGCCATCCGCGCGATGCGGTCGGCGTGGAGCCCGGCGCACGCGATCAGCCGCTGCGCCCGCACCCGCAGCCGTGGCGTGGTGACGGTGAGGCCGGCGGCGTCCTCGGCGATGGCGAGCACCGGCGCGCCGGTCTCGACGCGCGCGCCGGCGCGCCGCAGCCCTGCCGCGAGCGCCGCGCACACCCCCGGGTAGTCGACGATGGCGGTGCCTGGCGAATGGATCGCGCGGAGGCCGGCGGCGTAGGGCTCGATCGACCGCAGCTCGTCGGCGTCGATCACCCGCAGGCCGGGCACGCCGTTCGCGGTGCCGCGTTCGACCAACGCGTCGAGCCGCGGCAGCTCCGCCTCGTCGATCGCGACGATCACCTTGCCGACCGGGTCGTAGGCGACGCCCTGTTCGGCGCAGTACGCCCGCAGCGCGACCACGCCGGCGACGCTGAGCTTCGCCTTGAGCGAGCCCGGCGTGTAGTAGATGCCGGCGTGCACGACGCCGCTGTTGCGCCCCGTCTGGTGCTTGGCGACGTCGTCCTCCTTCTCGAGGAGGACGACCGACAGCCCGGGGTAGCGGCGGACCAGGGCGTCGGCGGTGGCGAGGCCGACGATGCCGCCCCCCACCACCACGACGTCGGCCTCGATCGTCTCGGCCTGGGGGACGACGGGGCGGCGCTCGGCGGCCGCGCGCGTGCCGGGGGCTGCAGGGGGCATGGACGAGGCTACCGCGGGGACCGGCCTCGCGTCCCGTGGTGGCCCATCGGGTGCGGGGCCACAGGACCACGCCGCGAGTCTCGGCTACGGTCGCGGGACCGCGATGGGCTGCGCGGGCGGGGCGGGGGCCCGTTCCCAGGTCGTCGTCCCTCCGGAGGCGCGCGTGCTCGAACCCGTCCGACCCTGGTCGCGTCGCCGCCGGGCCGCGATCGTCGCGGTCCTCGTCGCGGTGGCGTCCGCCGGCGTGCTCGCGCTCGCCCAGACGCCGCCCGACGCCGAGCTGCCGGTCCTCCACCCCGAGGCGCTGGCGCTCATGTGCCCGGAGCGGACGTGGACCACGCCGCCGACGGCCGCGCAGCTCGCGGCCGCCGCGGCCCGCGACGCCTACCGCGCGATGCTGCCCGCGTACCTGGCGCGCGTGCCGAGCGAACCCGGCCCCGTCCTGTGGATGCCCGTCGACGGCGTGCGCGTGGCGTAGGTGGCCGACACCAGGGGCGCGGCGCGCGCCGGTGGCCGCGGCCACGAGGGGCAGGACGTCTTCGCGCCCCGCGGCACCCCCGTCCGATCGGCCACGCACGGGATCGTCTTCGAGGTCGGCGACCGCTTCCGGGGTGGCCGTGGCGTGATGGTGTCGGGGCCCGGCGGCGTGCGCACCTTCTACACGCACCTCGACGCCTACGCCGCAGGGTTGCGCGAGGGCATGCCGGTCACGCCCGATACGGTGCTCGGGTACGTCGGGACCGCCGGCAACGCCGCGGGCACGCCGCCCCATCTGCACTTCGGCGCCTACGCGTTCGATCCCGAGACCTGCCGCCACCGGGCCTTCGACCCGCTGCCGCTGCTCGCGGACCGGACCGAGGAGGCGCGTCGGCCCTAGCTAGCCTACCGGCGCCCGCAGCCGCCGGGCACCGTGGCGACGCGTGCGCCGTGGCGGTTCGCGTACCCTGGGGCATGCCGCACACCACGACGCCCGACGCGACCGGTTGGTGGCTGCGCGATACCGGCTTCTCGCGCCGCGTGAGCGCCGCCGACCTCCGCACCTTCATGCAGGTCTGCCCCGAGCGCCGCTACGCACGGGGGGAGACGCTCTTCCACGTCGGCGACCCGGCGACGCACCTCCACGTGGTCGCGAAGGGCCAGGTGAAGCTGGTGGTGCCCACGCTCGACGGGCGCGAGCGCATCCTGGCCGTGGTCGGGCCGGACGACCTGTTCGGCGAGGCCTTCGTGGGCGAGGACGACGTCTACCGCCTCGACGCGGTCGCCCTCACCGAGGTCGTCACGTGCCCGATGGACCAGGAGCAGTACCGGCGGCTGGCGCTGCACGCGCCCGGCTTCGTCGTCGCGTTCACGCGGATCCTGGCCGACAAGGTGTTCGCCTGCCGCGACCAGCTCGCCCGCGTCGAGGCGCCGATCCGTTCGCGCGTCGCGGCGACGCTGCTCGAGCAGGCGACGCGCTACGGCGAGCCCGCCGACGGTGGCTGGCTCGAGTGGACCACCGAGCTGCGCCACGAGGACCTCGCCGCGATCGTGTCGGCGACGCGCGTCTCGGTGACCTCGGCGGTGGCCAGCCTGCGCCAAGCCGGCGTGCTCGAGGGGACCCGTGGCCGCTACCGCCTCCACCCCGAGGGGCTGGCGGCCGCCGCTGCGTCGTACGAGTCCTGAACTGGGCCACCGTGGCCGCCGCTGCGTCGTACGAGTCCTGAACTGGGCCACCGTGGCCGCCGCTGCGTCGTACGAGACTTGAGCCGGGCCTCCGTGGCTGCGGCCGCTTCCGACGACGCCTCGAGGGCGTCGCGGTCGCGGCCGCAGCGAGCGTGGCTCTGGGGCTTCGGCCCCGCCGAGCTCAGTTGCCGGTGTAGGTCAGGAAGGTGTAGTCGGTGGCGGCGGCGCCGGTGTGGCAGCCGACGCACATCTGGTGCATGTCGGAGCCGACCTCGGCCCACATGCCGCCGAACGAGCCGTCGTCCATCCGCTCGAACATGCCGTACTCCCAGTCGCCGTTGGCCGGGTCGAAGCCCGCGACCTTGCGCATGGCCGTGATGACGGTGACGTTCAGCGTCTCGACGTCGATCGACTCCTTGACCAGCTCGCTGCCGTCGGGGTACGGGAAGCTGCGCTCGAGAGCGGCGTCGCGGCCGGCATCGTTGATGTAGATGTCCTTGGCCGTGGGGTGGGCGCTGACGATGAAGTTCTTCTGCGGGTTCAGGCGCGTCCAGTCGGCGTACTCGGGGCGGTGCGGCCCCATCATGTCCTGGGCGGCCACGAGGGTGACGAGAAGGGCCGTGAGGAGCGCGAGGACGGTGAGGGCGAAGAGGCGATCGGGTCGGGGCATGGGTGGAACCTCCTGGGGTGGACTGCCTCGCAGCGTGTTCCGAGAAGGTCCCGGCGTCGGTCGGCCGTTTGACCGACGAAGCGGCGAGCGGCGACCCAAGGAGGTCGCCGCTCGCCGCTTCGACGCTCGGGCCAGCCCCCCCGCGTCAGCGCGCGCGCACGGAGTAGCGCGCCACGCCGGTCTCGCTCGCGTACCAGACGACGTCGATGTACCAGGGCCCGGGCGCGGGCGCCTCGACGAGCAGGCTCGCGCGCGGTTCGAGCGAGACGTCGCGGTAGTCCCAGTCGCCTTCGTCGCCCCAGTTGGTGACCTCCTCGCCGTAGCGCAGGAAGAGGTCGAGGTCGACGTCGGCGGCCATGTCGACGATCAGGCGCGCGGTGCCAGGAGCGACGTCGACGCGGTAGGTGTGCCACGGGGTGACGTCGGAGTTGGCGCCGAGCTCGGAGCGCGCGAGCTGCCCGAGCGCGAGCGAGCCTACGAAGCCGCTTCCCTGGCCGCTCGCCGCGGCGGAGTAGGTGGCGCCGGGCGCGACGCCGTCGTCGAGGGCGCCCCCCTCGCGGACGAGGAGCTCGAAGGTGCCGGTCTCGGCCGGGGCGTAGCTGGTGACGGCGATCAGGTGCGCGCCGGAGGCGGCGGGCACGAAGGAGGCCGCCGCGTTCAGGTCCATCCCGGGGGCGTCGTCGACCTCGACCACGACCTCGCCCGCCGGATCGAGCACCACCAGGTACGGGTCGAAGGCGCTCGAGGTGAGCTCGACGTACACCGGGACGCCGACGGTGAGGGTGAGCTCGTAGACCTCGACGTACTCCCCGCCGTCCAGCGCCTTGGAGGTCGTCGTGAGCGCGCCCGCTTGGAAGAAGGTCAAGCGACCGTCGGCGGTCTCGGCGGTGACGTCCGCCGCCGGGGCGGCGAAGGGGTCGGCGGGCCGCGGTGCGTCGGCGAACGGATCGGCGGGCGCCGCCGGGGTGGCGAAGGGGTCGGGGGACGTGGGCGCCGGCGTCAGGGGGTTGGGGGCCGCCGCCGGCGCGAGCGGGTTGGCGCTCGCGGGCGCGACCCCCGCGACTTGGTTGCCCAGCCCGCCGGAGCCGGGGGCGCGTGCGTCCGCGACGTTGCGCGCGTACGCCTCGAGCAGCGGCCAGGCGAGCGCGACCGGTCGCAGGTAGTCCTGGGCCTCGATGTAGCCGCCGTCGTCGGTCTGGTAGCGGAGCGTCGGGATGCCGATGAGCACGCCGGCCTCGTTGACGGCGGTGCCGCCCGAGTTGCCGCGGGCGAGCTTGGCGTCGGTCTTGAGCCACTGCTTGCCGCCGGTGGTCAGGTCCTCGCCGAGGAAGCCGCTGATCGAGCCCTGGGTGAAGGTGATCGTGCTGCCCGAGATGCCCGGGTAGCCGAAGACGAACACGGGGTCGCCCGGGTAGACGGTGTTCGAGTCGCCCACCGACAGGTAGGGGAAGACGGTGCCCGGCGGGATCGGCGACTCGTCAGCGAACTCGACGATCTGCAGGATCGCGAGGTCGTAGATCGGCTCGCCGCCCAGGTAGCGCGCCCAGTAGCGGTGCTCCGGCGGCCGGTCGGGGGCCGCGGGGTCGGTGACCGCGATCGCGTGCCACTCGTCGGCGAAGCCCGTCTCGGTGTCGCCGACCACGTGGAAGTTGGTCAGGATGTAGCCGTCGGGGCTGACGATCGTGCCCGAGCCGGCCCCGATCACGCGCCCCTCGGCGGCGCTGAAGCGGTTGACCTCGACCACCGCCTGCAGGATGCGCTCGCGCAGCTCGCGCGGCAGGGACTGGGCGCTCGCGGTGCCGAGCGCCGCGACGAGCGCGAGCGCGAGCATCGTCTTGAACCAACGCATGGTGCCTCCTGGGGCGCGCCGTCGATGGTGACGCGGCCGGTCGGTCCGCACGGGCGGCGGGCGCGCCGCACCGGAGCCTGGGGCCAGGCTACCGGCTGCCCAGCCGGTACGCTGCGGCATGCTTCGCAGCCTGTCCGCCCGCGCCGACGTCCCCGTCCACGAGACCTGGGCGCTCGAGCACCTCTTCGCCGATGCGACCGCCGCCGACGCCGCCCAGGACGAGCTCGACGCCGCCGTCGACGCCTTCGCCGGCCGCCGCGGCCGCCTGGCGCCGGACCCCGCGGCGCTGGCCGCGGCGCTGGACGCCTACGGCGACGTGGTCGCCCGCGCCGAGCGGCTGCGGCTCTACCGCTCGCTGCCCGCGAGCGCCGACCGCACGGACGCGGGCGCGCGCGCCGCGGCGGGACGCTTCCGGGCCGCGGCGGCGCGCTGGTCGACCGCGCTGGCCTTCGTCGACGCCGAGCTGCTCGCCGCTCCAGAGGCCGATTTCGCCACGTGGCTGGCCCACCCCGACCTCGCTCGGCACCGGCCGTTCCTGGAGCGGCTGGCGCGGCGGCGCCCGCACGTGCGCTCGGCGGAGATCGAGGACGTGCTGGCCGGCGCCGACGCCACCTTC
>JARGGE010000092.1 GCA_029210865.1 Trueperaceae bacterium | reverse complement strand
CAGCGGAGTCGAAGGCCAGGAAGTTCATGCTGAAGGCCGTGAAGCCGCCCTCGCGCAAGAGCGCGCGCAGCCCCAGCCCCAGACGCACCGAACGCTCGTGCACGCCCGGCGGGCAATCGACCACGAAGTCGCGCGCGTCGCGCCCGGCGCCGAACAGCCGCTCGGCCAGCGCCGCGGCCTTCGTGTCGTTGTCGACGATCACCGGCACCGCCCAGCCGCGCGCCAGCTCGGCGCGCAGAGGCACGTCGCGCCAGCCGAGGTTGGGGCCGAACGCGAGCCGACCGTCGCGCGCGATGAGCGCGGGCACGCCGACGCCGAGCGCGCGCACCGCCTCGCGCCCGACGCCCAGCCCGGCCAAGAGCGCGTCGACGCCGGCGCCCAGCGCCGCCACCGCCGCGACCGGATCCGCGCCCGCGGTCCCCTGCCAGGCCCCCCGCGCGACCCCGCCGAGGGTCGCGGCGACGAGCCGCACCGTGCCCGGTTCGAGGCGCGCCCCGACGAGCACGCCGGCCGTCTCGTCGATGGTCAGGCGCACGGGCGGCCGGCCCGTGCGGGGGGTGCCGGCACCGGGCGCGCCGTCGGCGACCCGGACCCAGCCGTCGGCGCGCAGGTTGCGCAGGACGGCGGTGACGGTGGCGGGGTCGAGCCCAGTGGCCTCGGCGAGCTCGCCGTGGCTGGCCACGCCGGCCTCGCGCAGGGCATGGAACACGCGGGCGGTGTTCCAGCGCCGGACCAGGGCCGGGTTGATCTTGCTCCCGGGTCGCGCCATGCGCACCTCCGGAGGTCCGTCCTCGGGCGCGCGCGCACGGACCCTGCGGACCGGGGCAACGCTCCTTGACGGGAAGCGCTCGTGACGGTAGCCTAACACTTATTTCGATACTCGTTCGAACTCCGCGATGGCCCTCCGCCCCGCGGCGCTCGACGACTCCAGAAGCGGACGGAGGCACGCGGTGAGCGAACCGATCCTCGTAGGGCGCGGCCTCACCAAGGCCTTCGGGCCGGTGGAGGTGCTCCATGCCGTCGACGTCGACGTGCGCCCGGGCGAGGTGCACGCGCTCCTGGGCGAGAACGGCGCCGGCAAGTCGACCCTGATGAAGCTGCTCTCCGGGTACCACGACCCGACCGCCGGCGAGGTCCTCTTCGACGGTGCCCCGGTCCGCTTCCCCGACTCCAACGCCGCCGAGGCGGCGGGCATCGTCCTGATCCACCAGGAGCTCAACCTGGTGCCCGACCTCACCGTCGAGGAGAACGTCGTCCTCGGACGCGAGCCGCACCGCCTCGGGCTCGTCGACCGCCGCGCCGCGCGGGCTCGCGCCCGCGAGATGCTCGACACCCTGCGCACCGAGGTCCCCGTCACGAAACGCGTGCGCGACCTCTCGGTCTCGCAGATGCAGATGGTCGAGATCGCCAAGGCGGTCTCGCGCGAGGTCCGGGTGCTGTGCATGGACGAGCCCACCGACGTGCTCACCGGCACCGAGACCGAGGTGCTCTTCGACCTGATGCGGCGCCTGGTGGCCGACGGGGTCGCGGTGCTCTACGTGTCGCACAAGCTCGACGAGATCAAGGCGATCGCCGACCGCGTCACCATCCTGCGCGACGGCGCGCTGGTGGGCACCTTCGCCGCGGCCGACCTCACAACCGCCGACATGGCCCGCCGCATGGTGGGCCGCGACGTCGCCGACATGTACCCGCCCAAGCGCCCCGTGCCCGCCGACGCCCCCGTCGCGCTCGAGCTCGACGACGTCTCGGTCCCCGGCCACGTCGAGGGGGCGACGCTGCACGTGCGGCGCGGCGAGGTGCTCGGCCTCGCGGGGCTCATCGGCGCCGGCCGCACGGAGCTCTTCGAAGGGGTGCTCGGGCTCCGGCCGATGCACGGTCGGGTCCGCAAGGACGGCCGCCCCGTGCGCTGGCGCCACGCCGAGGACGCCAAGTTTGATCGCGTCGCGTACCTGACCGAGGACCGCAAGGGCAAGGGACTGCTGCACGAGAAGTCGCTGCGCGAGAACGTGACGCTCCAGGCCCTCGAGCGCTTCGCCCGGCCGTTCGTCCACGACCGCCAGGAGCGGGCCGCGCTCGAGGCGGCGATCGAGGAGTTCGACGTCCGCGTGGCGCGCCACGACGTGGCCGCCGGCACCCTGTCGGGCGGCAACCAGCAGAAGCTGGTGCTCGCCAAGCTCATGCTCACCGAACCCGACGTGGTCGTCCTCGACGAGCCCACCCGCGGCATCGACGTCGGCACCAAGCGGCAGATCTACTTCTACGTCGCCGAACTCCTGGCGCGGAACGTCGCGGTGGTGCTCATCTCGAGCGAGCTGCCCGAACTCCTTGGGCTCGCCCACCGCGTGGTGGTGCTCAAGGACGGCACCGTCACCGGCACGCTGGAGGGCGCGGCCCTCACCGAGGAGACGATCATGGCCTACGCCACCGGCCTGCGCCGAGACCCCCCGCCCACCCCCGCCGAGGTGCCCCGTGTCCGCGCCTGAAGCCGTCGCGCCGCCCGCGCCCGCCTGGCGCGGCGCCCTGAGGCGCGTGCCGTGGCAGCAGCTCACCCCGCTGCTGGCGTTGGTGCTGCTCGTCGTGGTCGGCTCGCTCCTGCACCCATCGTTCCTCACGGCCACCAACCTGTTCAACGTCCTCACGCGCTCGGCCTTCATCGGGATCATCGCCGTGGGCGCGACCTTCGTGATCATCGGCGGCGGCATCGACCTGTCGGTCGGCTCGATGGCGGCCTTCCTCTCGGGCGCCATGATCCTGCTGATGAACGCGCTCCAAGGCGGCGCCCTCTCGCCCGTCGGGGTGGTGCTGATGGGGGTCGGCATGGTGCTCGGTTCGGGCCTGGTGGCCGGCGCGGCCAACGGCCTGGCGATCACCCGCGGCCGCATCGAGCCGTTCATCGTGACGCTGGGCACGCTGGGCATCTTCCGCTCGTTGGTGACCTACCTCGCCGACGGCGGCACGATCTCGCTCGACTTCGGCCTGCGCGGCGTGTACCGGCCGGTCTTCTACGGCAACCTCTTGGGGATCCCCATCCCCGTCTGGGCCTTCGCCGTGGTCGCCGTCCTCGGCGCGATCCTGCTGCACCGAACGCGCTTCGGCCGGTACGTGCGGGCGATCGGCTCGAACCAGGAGGTCGCCCGGTACGCCGCCATCCGCGTCGCCCGCATCCGGACCCTGACGTACGTGATCCAGGGCCTGTGCGTGGCGATCGCCGTGGTGCTGTACGTGCCCCGCCTGGGCTCGGCCTCGGCCTCGACCGGCATCCTGTGGGAGCTCGAGGCGATCGCGGCCGTGATCATCGGCGGCACCGCCCTCAAGGGCGGGTCGGGCCACATCTGGGGCACCGTCGTCGGCGCCATCATGCTCTCGCTCATCGGCAACGTCCTCAACCTCACCAGCGTGATCAGCGAGTACCTCAACGGCACCGTCCAAGGGCTGATCATCATCGGTGCCGTCTTCCTGCAGCGCGGCCGCCAGGGCCGCTGAGAGGAGGCCGACCTGGACCCGACCCACGAACCCGAAGCGCGTCGGCAGGCCACGGCACGCTCTCGCCGCCCGCCTCATCCCCCGCCCTCACGTGCCCACGGAGGCTCCATGAACCGCTCCTTCCGCATCCTCGCCGCCGTCGCCACCTTAGCGTTCGGCGTCGCCCTCGCCCAGACCACCACGATCGGCGTCTCGATCCCGGCCGCCACCCACGGCTGGACCGGTGGCGTGAACTGGTGGGCGGCCCAGGCCAAGACCCGCCTCGAGGCCGCCTACCCGAACCTCGAGTTCGTCATCAACACCGCCGGCAGCCCCGCCGAGCAGGCCGACGACCTCGAAGACCTCATCGCCATCAACCAGATCGACGCCCTCGTGATCCTGCCCTTCGAGTCGGATCCGCTCACCGAGCCCGTCGCCAGCGCCAAGGACCGCGGCGTCTTCATCACCGTGGTCGACCGCGGCCTCTCGCGAGCCGGCATCGAGGACGTCTACGTGGCCGGCAACAACACGGTCATGGGCCAGGTGTCGGCCGAGTACATCATCGAGCGCCTCGGCGGCCAGGGCAAGATCGTTGTGCTGCGCGGCATCCCCACCGCGATCGACAACGAGCGCTTCGACGCCTTCATGGCGCTGGTCGAACCGACCGACATCGAAGTGCTCGACAGCCAGTACGCCAACTGGAACCGCGACGACGGCTTCGAAGTGATGCAGGACTTCCTGACCCGCTTCCCCGAGATCGACGCCGTGTGGGCCCAGGACGACGACATCGCCCTCGGCGTGATCGAGGCGCTGCGCCAGGCCGGCCGCGAGAACGAGTTGTTCGTCGTCGGCGGCGCGGGCATGAAGGAGATCATCAAGGGCGTCATGGACGGCGACACGCTGATCCCGGTCGACGTCCTCTACCCGCCCGCGATGATCGCCACCGCCATGGAGGTCACCGCCCTGAAGTTCGTCTCCGACGTGCCGATCCTGGGCCGCTACATTCTCGACAGCACGCTCATCACCCCCGAGAACGCCGCCGACTACTACTTCCCCGACAGCCCCTTCTAAACCCCGTCCCCGCACGCGTTCCGGGCGGTCGGTCCTCACGACCGACCGCCCGGAACGTCGCCAAGGAGGCCCCATGCCCCGCCCCGTCACCCTCTTCACCGGCCAATGGGCCGACCTGCCGCTCAGTGAGCTCGCCCCGCTCGCCCGCGAGATGGGCTACGACGGCCTCGAGCTCGCCTGCTGGGGCGACCACCTCGACGTGCGCCGCGCCGCCGAGGACGCCCCGTACGCCCGCGAGCGGCTCGACCTGCTCGCGAAGCACGACCTGAAGCTCTTCGCCATCTCGAACCACCTGGTGGGCCAGGCCGTCTGCGACCCGATCGACGAGCGTCACCGCGCCATCCTGCCGCCGCACGTCTGGGGCGACGGCGACCCCGAAGGCGTCCGCCAGCGCGCCGCCGAGGAGATGATCGCCACCGGCCGCGCCGCCGCGGCGCTGGACCTGAAGGTCGTCAACGGCTTCACCGGCTCGTCGGTGTGGCACGCGCTGTACGCCTTCCCGCCCACCTCGCAGGACTACTGGCAGGCCGGCTTCGACGACTTCGCCCGCCGCTGGACCCCCATCCTCGACGCCTACGCCGAGCTTGGCGTCCACTTCGGCCTCGAGGTCCACCCGACCGAGATCGCCTTCGACACCGCCTCCGCGGAGCGCGCGATCGAGGCGCTCGGCGGCCACCCGGCCTTCGGCTTCAACTTCGACCCGTCGCACCTCGGCTATCAGGGCGTCGACTACGTCGGCTTCCTGCGCCGCTTCCCCGACCGCATCGTGCACGTGCATATGAAGGACGCCTGGTGGGGGCGCGGCGACGGCAGCGCCGGCGTCTTCGGCGGCCACACCACCTTCGGCGACCCGCGCCGCTACTGGGACTTCCGCAGCGTCGGCCGCGGCGACGTCGACTTCGAGGAGATCATCGTCGCGCTCAACGACATCGGCTACGACGGTCCGCTCTCGGTCGAGTGGGAGGACGTGCGCATGGACCGGGTCCACGGCGGCAGCGAATCCGCGGCGTTCTGCCGGCAGGTCGATTTCGCCCCGTCCGGCGTCGCGTTCGATGCGGCCTTCGGCAAGGACGACGGATGACGCGGCTGCTGCGCTACGGCATGGTCGGCGGCGGCGAGGGGGCCTTCATCGGCGGCGTCCACCGCCACGCGATGGCGCTCGACCACCGCTACGTCTTCACGGCCGGCGCGCTGTCGTCCACCCCGGAGAAGGCGCGCCGCTCCGGCGCCGCGCTTGGCCTCGCCGACGACCGCACCTACCCCACGTGGGAGGCGATGCTCGAGGGCGAGCTCGCCCGCCCGGCCGACGAACGCATCGACCTGGTCGTGGTCGTCACCCCCAACCACGTCCACTACCCGGTGGCCAAGGCCTTCGCCGACGCCGGCATCCACGTGGTCTCGGACAAGCCGCTCGTGCACACCAGCGAGCAGGCCGCCGACCTCGTCGCCACCGCCGCGCGCACGGGCGTGGTCTTCGCCGTCACCTACAACTACACCGGCTACCCGATGGTCAAGGAGGCGCGCCGGTTCGTCCAGGAGGGACGCCTCGGCCGGCTGCGCAAGGTGGTCGTCGGCTACCATCAGGGGTGGTTGGCGACGAAGCTCGAAGCGACCGGCGCCAAACAGGCCGATTGGCGCACCGACCCCGCCCGCAGCGGCGCGGCCGGCGCGATCGGCGACATCGGCTCGCACGCCGAGAACCTGGTGGCGACCGTCACCGGGCTCGAGCTCGAGGCGATCTGCGCCGACCTCACCACCTTCGTCGAGGGCCGCCGGCTCGACGACGACGGCAACCTGCTGCTGCGCTTCCAGGGCGGCGCCAAGGGCGTCCTGATGGCCTCGCAGGTCGAGATCGGGCACGAGAACGACCTCGTGCTCCAGGTCTACGGCGAGACCGGTGCGCTGACCTGGCGCCAGGAGGACCCGAACGCCCTGTGGTACGCCCCGCTCGAAGGCCCCGTGCAGCTGCTGCGGCGCGGCAACCCCTACCTGGGCGAGGCCGCGCAGCGCGCCACGCGGCTGCCGTCCGGCCACCCCGAGGCCTTCTTCGAGGCCTTCGCCAACGTCTACCGCGAGGTCGCCGACGCGATCGCGCGCCACGCCCGGGGCGAGGACCCTACGGGCGACTACCCGACCGTGCGCGACGGCGCGCGCGGGGTGCGCTTCATCGAACGGACGGTCGCGAGCGCGACCAGCGACGCCAAGTGGACGCCGTTCTGAGTCCCCTGGAGGGACGCCCCATGGACCCCTACGCCCCCACCCCTGCCGACCGCTTCACCTTCGGCCTCTGGACGGTCTCCAACGTCGGCCGCGACCCGTTCGGCGAGCCCACGCGCGCGCCGCTCGACCCGACCTACGTCGTCGCCAAGCTCGCCGAGCTCGGCGCCTACGGCATCAACCTGCACGACCACGACCTGGTGCCCGACGGGACGCCGACCGCGGAGCGCGACCGCATCGTCGCCCGCTTCCGCCGGGCCCTGGAGGAGCACGGTCTGGTGGTGCCGATGGC
The DNA here is from genome assembly GCA_029210865.1 of Trueperaceae bacterium. Lineage (GTDB taxonomy): Bacteria > Deinococcota > Deinococci > Deinococcales > Trueperaceae > JAABTL01. Next base: position 2,018 of record JARGGE010000092.1, on the reverse strand, counting down.
GACCACCAACCTCTTCACCGACCCCGTCTTCAAGGACGGTGCCTTCACCAGCGCCGACGCGCGCGTGCGCCACTACGCGATCGCCAAGACCATGCGCGCGATGGACCTGGGCGTCGAGCTCGGCGCCCGGACCTACGTCTTCTGGGGTGGCCGCGAGGGCGCCGAGGTTGACGGCGGCGGCAAGCTCCTCGACGCGCTCGCCTGGTACCGGGACGCGCTCGACTACCTGTGCGACTACGCCCGCGGCCAGGGGTACGACCTGCGCTTCGCGCTGGAGCCGAAACCGAACGAGCCGCGCGGGCACGCCTTCCTGCCTACGATGGGCAGCGCGCTCGGCTTCATCGCGACGCTGCAGCACCCCGAGATGGTCGGCCTGAACCCCGAGTTCGCCCACGAGACGATGGCGGGGCTCTCCTTCCCGCACGCGCTCGCCGCCGCGCTCGACGCCGGCAAGCTCTTCCACGTCGACCTCAACGACCAGATCATGGGGCGCTTCGACCAGGACCTGCGCTTCGGCGCCGAGAACCTCAAGACCGCCTTCTTCACGGTCATGACGCTCGAGGACGGCGGCTACCAGGGCCCGCGCCACTTCGACGCGCACGCCCTGCGCACCGAGGACGAGGACGGCGTCTGGGCCTTCGCGCTCGGCTGCATGCGCACCTACAAGATGCTCGAGGCCAAGGTGGCGCGCTTCCGCGCCGACCCCGACGTCGCGGCCGCGCGGGCGGCGTACCGCCACGACGACCCCGAGGGCGCCTGGCCGCCCCGCTACTCCGAGGCGCACGCCGCGGCGCTCAAGGGGCGCGCCTTCGACCTCGGGGCGCTGCGCCGCCGCGGTCCGGGGCTCGAACACCTCGACCAGTTGACGGTCGAGACCCTGCTCGGGGTCCGCTGATGGCGGCGGGCACCCGCGACCTGGTGCTCGGCGTCGACGTCGGGACGTCCGGTGTCGGCGTCGTGGCGCTCGACCGCGACGGTCGCGCGGTGGCCCGCGCCGACCACCCCGTGCCGCTGGCCACGCCGCAGCCCGGGTGGACCGAACAGGACCCCGAGGACTGGGTCGCCGCCACCGACGTCGGGCTCCGCGAGGTCGCCCGCGCGGTCGGTGGCGACCGCGTCGCCGGGATCGGCCTCTCGGGGCAGATGCACGGCATGGTGGCGCTCGACGGCGACGACCGCGTCGTCCGGCCGGCGTTGCTGTGGAACGACCAGCGCACCGCGGACGCGGTCGCCTCGATCACCGCCGCGGTCGGTCGGGCGCGGCTGATCGAGCGCACCGGCAACCCGGCGATCACCGGCTTCCAGCTGCCGAAGGTCGTGTGGCTGCGCGCCCACGAGCCCGAGGCCTTCGCGCGGACCCAGCGGGTCCTGCTGCCCAAGGACTTCGTGGGCTTCCGCCTCACCGGCGAGGCCGTCGCGGAGCCCTCGGACGCCTCGGGCACCGGCGCCTACCACCTGGCCGCCGGCGCCTGGGACACCGAGGTGCTCGGCGCGCTCGACCTCGACCCGGGGCTCTGGCCGCGGCTCGTGCGCTCGGACGAGATCGTCGGGGGCCTCCGCGGCCCGGTGGCCACGCGCACCGGGCTGCGCCCGGACACGCCCGTGGTGGCGGGCGCCGGCGACAACGCCGCGGCCGCCACCGGGCTGGCGCTCGGGCGCGCGCACCCCGACGTGGGCAGCGTCAGCCTGGGCACGAGCGGCGTGCTCTTCGCGGCGCTGGACGCCGCCACCCCCGATCCCCAGGGGCGCGTGCACCTGTTCGCCCACGCCGACGGCGGCTTCCACCTGCTCGGCGTCATCCTCTCCGCCGCGGGCAGCCTGCGCTGGTACCGCGATACCTTCGCGCCCGGGCGCCCCTTCGACGCGCTCGTCGCTGAGGGGGCGGCGTCGCCGGTCGGCGCGGGGGGCGTCACCTTCAAGCCCTACCTGGCCGGCGAGCGCACGCCGCACCCCGACCCGCTGGCGCGCGGCGCCTTTGTCGGCCTCACCGTGCGCCACGCGCTCCCCCACATGACCCG
>JARGGE010000091.1 GCA_029210865.1 Trueperaceae bacterium | reverse complement strand
GCTCTTCACCAACGTCCACCGCTCCGGCCCCTGGGGCGCCAGCGACATCTGGTTCACCGAGAACACGCTCTTCGACGGCCCGGTCCACACGAACCAGTACTTCCGCTTCTACCGCAACCCCTGGTTCGGCGGCGCGGTCACCAGCGCCGGCTGCGCCAACCCGGGGCTGGCCTCGTGCAGCTCGGGCGCCGGCGCGGACGGCGCCGAGTTCTACGGCGAGGGCTTCGAGTCGGTGGCGCAGATGCCGTCCCCCACCAGCCCCTCGTACAGCAACGCGTACGGGACCCACGCGCCGGAACTCGCCGCCGGGGTCGACTGGAGCGCCACGTTCGTCCCGCTGCCGGGCAACGCGCAGAACCAAGAGAACGCCGCGCAGGCGAGCGGCCTCGCCTTCGACCGCGGCCTCGACTCGCTGGTGCTCGCCGCCGTCGACGCCGCCGGCGACCCGGTCCCCGCCGACGGCAGCGTGGTGGCGACCCACCAGACGATCGAGGCCTGTTACGCCGACCGCGTCCGCATCAACGGCAACTGGCGCGACGTCGAGGTCTGCGACACCTACCGCTACGCGGCCGACGGCGCGCTCGACCAGAAGCGCGAGACGCGGCGGACCAACGGCAACCTCGTGGCCGCCCACGGCTACGACTGGCTGGTCACCGGCACCACCTTCAACGGCGTCATCCACACGACCGGCGACGTGGCGCGCTTCACCGGCCCCGGCCGCGCCGGCTCGGGGCCCGAGACGGCCTCGCCCGCGCTCGCGGCCTTCGCCCAGATCACGGTCGCGGCCGAGGACGACATCCGCATCACGGGCGACCTGACCTACGAGGAGCCCCCGTGCAGCGGCTCGCCGACCCGCACCGGCTCGGTGGTCACGCCGGCGACCTGCGACGACCTGGGGGCGCAGAACATCCTGGGCGTCTACAGCCAGGAAGGCGACGTCCTGATCGGCCACAACAACGGGTCGAACGCCGACAACGCGCCCGCCGACGTGACCATCCACGGCGTGCTCATGAGCTCGCGCGGGATCGTCGGCGTCGAGGACTACGATTCCGGCGCCGCCCGCGGCAGCGTGAACCTGATCGGCGGCGTGATCGAGTACTACTACGGCGCCTTCGGCACCTTCAACAGCACCACGGGCGCGATGCGCACCGGCTTCAGCCGCGCCTTCACCTACGACCGCCGCACCGCGGCCGGCCTCGCGCCGCCCTACTTCCCGACGATCGGCGAGGACGGCGTCAAGGCGGTGCTGACCTTCGCGTACGCGCAGCGGGAGCAGGTGGAGTAAGCGCCCGCCGCGGACGGCGTGGGGCGCGAAGCGCCCCTACGTCTGCGGCGGGTTGCGGTCGCTTCGCGACCGCGAACGCTTCGCGACCGCGAACGCTTCGGCACTCGCCACAGTCGGCGTCGCGCCCGACGGCACCTCCGCGCGTCCCCCGGTAGGCTGCGGCCGTGACGCCCGCCGACCTCCCCGTCCTGCCGCGCCAGCCCGGCTGCTACCTCTGGTACGCGGCCGGCGACCGCGTCATCTACGTGGGCAAGGCGATCGACCTGCGGTCGCGGGTGCGCTCGTACTTCGGTGCGACGTCGGGGGCCAAGGCGCAGCTGATCACCCGCGACGCGGTGCGACTCGAGTACATCGTCACCGAGCACGAGGTCGAGGCGCTCATCCTCGAAGCGAACCTGATCAAGCGTTACAAGCCGCACTACAACGTGTTGCTCAAGGACGACAAGTCCTACCCCTTCCTCAAGCTGACGAACGAGCCCTTCCCGATGCTCCAGTTCACCCGCCGGGTGGTCAAGGACGGTGCGCAGTACTTCGGCCCCTACCCCAACCCGGGCGTGGTGCGGCGCGTGCAGGAGCTGGTGGCGGCGGTCTTCCCACTGCGCCAGAACAGCGGCTCGCCGATGGTCAAGCGGAAGAAGCCGTGCTTGCGCCACCACATGGGGCGCTGCCCGGCGCCGTGCATCGGTGCTACCGACCCCGAGGCCTACGCCGCTACCGTCGCCCAGGTGCGCGCCTTCCTGGAGGGGCGGGTGGAGGAGACGGTGGTGCTGCTCGAGCGCGACATGAAGGCGGCCGCGCAGCGCATGGAGTTCGAGCTCGCGCGCACCTACCGCGACCGGCTCGAGGCGCTCAAGCGGATGACCGGCTACGAGTCGACGGTGCAGTCGTCGGCGGGCGAGGACCTCGACTTCCTGGGCGTGGCGCAGGCGGGCGACGCCGCCATGGTCCAGCTCTTCCAGATGCGCCGCGGTCGCGTGGTCGGCCGCGACAAGCGATACCTGACGGGCGCGGCGAACGCGAGCGTCGCCGAGGTGCTCGAGCCCTTCCTCGCCGAGTACTACGGGATGGCCACCCACGTGCCGCCCGTGGTGCTCGTGCCCCCGAGCGACCTGCTCGCCGGGTTCTGGGAGGCCTTCCTCGCACAGCGCGCCGGGCGCAAGGTCGAGGTGCGGGTGCCGCGGCGCGGCGACAAGGTCCAGCTGCTCGCCATGGCCGAGCGCAACGCGCGCACCGGCCTCGACGCGGAGCTGTCGCTGCTCGAGAAGCGCGGCGAGGCGCCGGGCGTGAAGGAGCTGCAGACGGTCCTCGGGCTCGGGACGCCCCCATGGCGGCTCGAGGGCTTCGACATCTCGAACCTCATGGGCACCCACACGGTGGCGAGCCTGGTGGTGTTCGAAGGGGGGCGCGCCAAGAAGAGCGAGTACCGGCGGCTGCGCATCCACGGGCTCGACCACCCCGACGATTTCGCCTCGATGCACCAGGCGGTCTACCGGCGCTTCACCGGCCGCCTCGCCGACCAGCTGCCAGCCCCCGACCTGCTGCTCATCGACGGCGGCAAGGGGCAGCTGTCGGCGGCCAAGCGCGCGCTGCGCGAGGCCGGCGTCGAGGTGCCGCTGGTGGGGCTCGCGAAGCGGGTCGAGACGATCGTCACCGAGGACGGCCGCGAGGTGCTCTTGCCGAACGCCCACCCGGCGCTGCGGCTGCTGATCCACGCGCGCGACGAGGCGCACCGCACCGCGGTGGGCTACAACCGCCAGCGCCGCGGCCAGGCGATGACGCGCAGCCTGCTCGACGACGTGCCCGGGGTGGGGCCCAAGCGCCGCGACGCGCTGCTCGCGCGCTTCTCCTCGGTCGACCAGCTGCGCGACGCGAGCGTCGAGGAGCTGGCGGCGATTCCGGGGGTGGGGCCGGTGGCGGCCGCCGCGGTCAAGGCGTACTTCGACCCGGGGTCGGACACGGTCCCCGAGGGCGAGCCCGATGGCGTAGCGGTTGTCGACCCGGACGCGGCGCCGCAGGCCGGCGCGACGGTCGACGCCGACGCGGCGGCCGCCCGCTGACGCCGCTCGGGCGCGCGGTTCAGTACTCCGGCGTCTGGCCCATCGGGTGGAGCTGCAGCTCGTCGATCCGCAGCCGCGTGGGACGCATGAGCGCGAAGGCGATCGCCTCGGCGACGTCGGCGCTCTCGAGCGCACCCTCGTCGGCGGGCCGTTCGGTACCCTCGGCGAAGGCCGTGGCCACCACGCCGGGTCGGATCTCGGTGACGCGCACGCCGTCGGCGGCGGTCTCCATCTGGAGCGCGCGCGCGAAGGCGCGTTGGGCGTGCTTGGAGGCGGTGTAGAGCGCCCCGCCCGCGAAGGTGCGGGCGCTGACGTCGCTGCTCACCACGACGACGTGCCCGCGCCGCGCGCGCAGGTCGGCCAGGAAGGCCTGCACGATCAGGAAGGTGCCGCGGACGTTGACGTCGAAGACGCGGTCCCAGTCCTCGAGCGTCGTCGCCTCGATGGGGCCGAAGGCGCCGATGCCGGCGTTGGCGACGAGCACGTCGATCGCGCCGTGCGCCTCGTGGACGGCGGTCGCGAAGGTGCGCAGCGAGGCGGGGTCGGCGACGTCGAGCGGCAGCGCGTACAGGCGCGGGTGCTCGGCCGCGAGTGCCGCCAGGTCGGCTTCGCTGCGGGCGCCGGCGACGACGGTCGCGCCGAGGTGCGCGAGGGTCCGCGCGGTGGCGCGGCCGATGCCGCGGCTGGCGCCGGTGACCACGGCCAGGTGGCCGTCGAGCGGGTGGGGGTCGGGCGAGGGAGCGGTCACGGGGCACCTCCGAGGCGGTGGCGCGCCGCCCAGGCGTCGCGCTCGAGCGCCATCTGCACGTCGATCCGGTCGTTCCGGGCGGGCACGCGCCGCAACTCGACGAAGCCCACCTTCTTGAAGGCCGCCTGCGCGCGCGGGTTGTCGGCGAAGGTGTGGAGCCGGACGCGCTCCAGGCCGAGGTCGCCGAAGGCGTGCTCCAGGAGCGCCTCGATCGCCTCGGGGCCGTACCCGCGCCCCCAATGGGTGCGCTCGCCGATGATGATCCCCAGCGTCGCTTCGGCCCCCCGCAGGTCGTAGAGCTCGACGGTGCCCACGTAGTCGTCGCGCTCGTCGAAGACGCCGTACGTCCGGCGGTCGGGGCGGCGGGCGTCGCTGCGCAGGACGCGGCGCATCAGCCACATCGGCATCCGGCTCGGGGGTGTCCCGTTCAGGAAGGCGATCTCGGGGTCGCGGAAGTGCGCGTGGATGCGCTTCCAGGCCGCGAGTCCGGCCGTCGCCAGCGGCCGCAGCGTGACGCGGCCGCGCGCGAGCACCGGCTGGGCGTCGCGCGTGGGGGCCGACGTGGCCGTCATGGGCCCCAGTGTACGCTGGGACGCATCCCACGGCGGGTGCCGGCGCCCCGCCCCAGCGCTCAGCCGCGAACCGCGGCGCTCAGGCGCGGCGCCGTCCCCGAGGAGCCCGCGATGTCCGACGACCCCGTCCGCCGCTTCGCCGAACCGTTCGCGCGTCTGCGCGACGCCATCGCGCGCGTGGTCCTGGGGCAGGAGACGCTGGTCGAGGACCTGCTCGTCGCCGCCCTCGCCCGCGGCCACGTGCTCATCGAGGGGGCGCCCGGCCTCGGCAAGACGCGCCTGGTGCGCGCCTTCGCCGACGCCACCGAGCTCACCTTCGGGCGCGTGCAGTTCACGCCCGACCTCATGCCCGCCGACGTCACCGGCAGCACCGTCTTCGTCGAGGAGGCGCGCGAGCGCCGCTTCGAGTTCCAGCCCGGCCCCGTCTTCCACCACGTCCTCCTCGCCGACGAGATCAACCGCGCGACGCCGAAGACGCAGTCGGCGCTGCTCGAGGCGATGCAGGAGCGCGCCGTCACGGTCGCCGGCGTCCGCCACGAGCTCCCGAACCCGTTCGTGGTGCTGGCCACCCAGAACCCGATCGAGATGGAGGGGACGTACCCGCTCCCCGAGGCGCAGCTCGACCGCTTCCTCTTCAAGCTCGACGTGCCCCGCCCCGACGCCGCCACGCTGCGGCGTGTGCTCGTCGCCACTACCGGCGAGGAAGCGCCGCACCCGCGCGACGTGGTCGCGCGCAGCGAGTTCCTGGCGCTGCAGGACATGCTGCGGGCCGTGCCGGTCGCCAGCAGCGCGCTCGACTGGGTGGTGGCGCTGGTCGAGGCCACCCACACGCACCCGCTCGTGCGCCTGGGGGCGAGCCCGCGCGGCGCGCAGGCGCTCGTGCTCGCGGCCAAGGGCTACGCCCTCGCCGCCGGTCGGCCACACGTCGAGCTCGACGACCTGCGCCGCGCGGCCCTGCCGTCGCTGCGCCACCGCCTGCTGCTCTCGTTCGAGGCCGAGGTCGAGGGCGCCGACCCCGACGACGTCGTGCGCGAAGCGCTCGGCTCGGTCGACGCGCGCCCCAAGGCCCGCTGAGGACCGCGTGATCAGCGCCGCGGCGCGCCGTGCGCTCGATCGGTACGCCCTGGCTTCGCGCGAGCTCAGCGCCGCCAGCGGCGAGCGGAGCGCGCGCGAAGCCGGCAGCTCGGTCGAGTTCCACGACTTCCGTCCCTACCAGCCCGGCGACGAGCTGCGCGCCGTCGACTGGCGCGCCTACGCGCGTTCGCGGCGGGTGGTCACGCGGCTGTACCGGGCCGAGCGCACGATCGACGTCCACGTGGTGCTCGACGTCAGCGCCAGCATGGGGCTCGGGGGCAAGGCGGCGTACGCGCGGACGGTCGCCGAGCTGCTCACCTACGTCGGGCAGCGCGACGCCGTGACCCGCGTCCACACGACCGCCGGTGCGAGCAGCGCCGCCACGCAGGGGCGCGCCGGCCTGGGGCGGGCCTGGACCCTGCTCGCCGAGGCCGAACCCGCCCCTGCCGCGACCGCGCCGCGGCCGGTGGAGGCACCCGGCGAGGCCGAGGCCATCGGACCGGTGGCGGGCGTCCGGCGCTTCGCGCTCGGCCTGCCGCGGGTGCGCGGCGCGGCGCTGGCGCTCGTGGTCTCCGACCTGCTCGACCCGGCCCCCTGGCGCCCGGCGCTCGTCGCGCTGCGGGCGCGCGGGCTCGACGCCGCCTTCCTGCAGGTGGTGGCCGAGGAGGACCTCGACCCGCCCGAAGGGCGCTTCGAGCTCCTCGACGTCGAGACCGGCGAGCGCCGGGCGGTCGACGCCGAGGGGGTGCGCGCCTACCGGGTGGCGGCGCAGGCCTTCGTGCGGCGCACCCGTGCCGCCTTCGCCCAGGCGGGCGTGGCGCACGTGCTGCTGCGGGTGCCACCCCCGGAGGCGGGCGACGCCGAGCAGCTGGCGCTCGGCGCGCTGCGGCGCGCGCGGGTGCTGGTCCCCCGGTGAGCGTCGGCGACGTCATCGGTCGCCGCCTCGCGACCGGCGAGACGGTGCTGCGCGAGATCGGTCGCGGCGCGCTGGCGCGGGTCTACCTCGTCTCCGACGGCACCTCGGTGCGCGCGCTGAAGCTGCTGCCGATCGGCCGCGAGGGCCGCGCCGAGCACGAGCACCGCGTCGCCCACGGGCTCGACCACCCGTGCGTGGGCCACGTCGACGCGCGCCTCGAGTTCGACGGGCGCCCCGGCTTGCTGCTGCCGTACGTCCCCGGACGCCGCCTGCTGGCGCGCAGCCGCGTGCGCCGCGACCTGCTCGCCTACCTGCACGCCTTCGGCGACCTGCTCGACGCCCTCGCCTACCTGCGCGACCGCGGCGTGGTCCATCGCGACGTCAAGCCCGAGAACGTGCTCGTCGACCGCCATGGTCGCGCGCGCCTGATCGACTTCGACCTGGCGCTGCGCGTCGACGAGCGCGAGCGCGCGCCCGTGGTGGCCGGCACGCCGGCGTACCTCAGCCCGGAACAGGGGCGCGGCGAGCCCGCCACCTACGCTGCCGACCTCTACGCGGCGGGCGTGCTGCTGCACACGGCCCTCACCGGCGAGGCGCCCGTCGAGCCCGAGCGCTCGCCGCGGCCGTCCGACCTCGACCCCACGCTGGCCGCGGCGGACGCGCTCGTGCTCGGGCTCCTGGCGGCCGAGCCCGAGGAGCGGCTCTACCAGGCCGGCCGCGCGCGGCCGCGCCTCGACGCGCTCCTCGCGGATTGGGAGGGCGCCGCCGCGTCGTAGGATGGCGCGATGAACGAACGTCTGTCGGTCGCGGCCCTCGCGGTCCTGGCGCTGCTCTCGCTCTGGTTGGCGCCGTGGGCCACCTTCAACCGCGAGACCGGCGCGCGCGCGTCCGTCATCCTGATCCCCAACCGGGTGATCGACTTCACCGGCCGCACCGAGCCCGTCACGGTCCCCGGCCAGGAGACGGTGCTCGTGCTCACGGCGCTCGGGCTCGTCGGGATCGCGCTGGGGGCAGTGCTCCGTGGGCGCGTCCGCGCGGTGGTGTGGTTGGCCGCCGGGGCGCTGGCGATCGGGGCGACGTCGGTCGGGCTGCAGGCCTTCGACGAGGCCGTCGAGGCGCGCCGCGTGGTCGCGTTCCAGGACGCGCTGGCGCGGCCGATCGAGAACCCCAGCGCCACCCAGGACCCGGTCCGCCTACAGCAGCTGAGCGACGAGGCCTTCACCCGATCGGTCGACCGCAGCGTCGCGCTCGCGCGCGAGGCCGGCGTGGTCGTCCGGCGGCTCCCGTACGGCGGCTCCGCGTTCTCGCTGGCCGCCTTCCTCACGTTCGTCTCCGGGGCCACGGCGCTCTTCTTCGGCCTGCGCGTGTCGGCGCGCGCGAGCGGCCTCGTCGACCGGGTGGTCGTCGCGGTGTCGGTGCCGCTCGTCTCCATCCTGCTCGCGCTCCTGGTCGCGGCGGTGGTCATCCTGACGCTGCAACCGACGCCGATCGGCCGCGACGTGGCGGTCGAGGGGCTGGGGATGGCGCTCGCCGGTCGCCTCGACACGCTCTGGCACGCCTACTTCACCCTGTTCTCGGGCTCGCTCGGCACGGTCAAGGGCTTCCTCGACGCGCTCTCCTTCGCGACGCCGCTGATCTTCACCGGGCTAGCGGTCGGCTTCGGGTTCCGCGCGGGGCTCTTCAACATCGGCGCCCCGGGCCAGATGGTGCTCGGCGCCATCGGCGCGATGTTCGTGGGCCTCTACATGCCGGGCCCTCCGTGGGTGGTGCTGCCGCTCGCGATCGCCGCCTCGGCGCTCGGCGGCGGCCTGTGGGGGGCGATCCCCGGCTACCTCAAGGCGCGCTTCGGCGCCAACGAGGTCATCAACACGATCCTCCTGAACTTCGTGGCCGCCTCGCTGCTGCTGTTCATGCTCTCGGCCTCGCCGACCTTCGCCGCCCCCGCGGTGCGCGTCATCCAGGTGCTGGGCATCGCGATCGGCGCCACGGTGCTGGCGCTTCTCGTCCCGCCGCTGCGGCGCCTGCTCGGGCGCGCGCCGCGCGTCTCGTTGGCGGTCATCGCCGTCGCGGTCCTGGCCGCCGCCGCGGTGGTCGCGCAGCCGCGCCCCGGCGACGCGCCGGTGGTGCTGCAGCTCCCGTTCAAGGAGCCGGGCTCCGAGCCCAAGTCGTACAACCTCTCGGAATCGGCGCGCCTGCCGCGCCTGCCGGCGCTGTTCGGCATCGACCTGCGCGAGTCGACCGGCGCGAACGTGGTCGCGGTGGACTTGGCGCTCTGGGCCGGCTTGGCCGCCGCGATCGCCGCCTTCTTCGCCGGGCGCGCGCTCGGCGCCGTCCGGCGCCGCGGCCCGGGTGGCCGCCTCGCCTTCGCGGGCATCGTCGGCGGCGTCGCGTACGGGGCGCTCGCGGCGGTG
>JARGGE010000090.1 GCA_029210865.1 Trueperaceae bacterium | reverse complement strand
CAACTCATCACCCAAGGCGGTGATGTTGCCCAACGTCTCCTTCTTGACCTTGCCACCCTCACGATACGAACGACGCAACAGGTGCGCGCGGTACTCCCGATCCTTGTACCTTCGCACCGTCGTAACCACATGAACACCACTACGACGCTCAACCATGCAGGCATGGTAGCACACTATAAGACGCACGGCAAGACATATTAGTGCCTACGCGCGCAAGCGCAAAACACCAACAAACCCGCCCCCCAACGACAAACTCAACGAATCAACGGTTCAACTTCAGCTTAGGGGCGCGGCGCCAACCCGAGGGGCGGCCTCCTCGTCGACCCGGACGCCTCAGGTCTCGATGTCCACCGGAAGCCCCGTCTCGGCGCTCCGGATGGCGCCGAAGACCATCGCCAGGCTCTTCAGGTTGTCGCTGCCGGCCGTCTCGGGCGGCGGCCCGCCGCAGGTCGCGGCCACGAAGTCCTGCATGACGCCCAGATGGCCACCGATGCGGTCTCGCGGATCGACGGGCGGCACCTCGACCGGCACCGGCCGGCTGGAACCGCCGTCGGCAGTGTCGGTGATTGCCTCCGCACGGACGCCCTGGAACGCGTCCCAGACCAGCGAGCCGCGCTCACCGACGATGCGCCAGGCGCCCTCCCAGCTCGTGGGCGCGCCGTCGGCGCACCAGCTGCCGCGGTACGTGAAGACCGCACCACCGTCCAGATCGAAGATGGCCACGGCCGACGAGCCGCTCCGGTACCAGGAGTTCGCCGGCTCCCATTCGCGGCAGTAGACGCGCCTCGCATCGCGGCCCGTCATGGCACGGGCCACGTCGAAGGTGTGAATCGTCATGTCGAGGAGCAGGACGTGCGCCATCTCTTCCCGGAAGCCGCCGAACCGCGGGGCGAGGAACAAGTCGCCGTGGATGCTCGTCGTCCGGCCGATGAGGCCACCGTCGAGGAAGCGGCGGATGCGGCGGATCCCGGCGAGGTAGCGGCGGTTCTGGACGACGGCGTGGACGCGCCCAGCGTCGCGGGCCGCCGCGACGATGGCCCGCGCTTCGTCGAGCGTGGCCGCGAGCGGCTTCTCGGTGAGCACGTGGCAGCCCCGCGCCAGCGCCGGCAGGACGACCGAGGCGCGGGCCGCAGGCACGACGACGTCGAAGACGACGTCCGGCCGGAGGTCGTCGATCATCGCGACGGCCGAGACACCGACGGCGGCGTCGAGGCCGAACTCGGCGGCCCGGGACCGAGCGCGCTCGATGTCGAGGTCGACCAGGCCGACGATCGACAGACCGTCGATCTGCCCGGCGGCGGCGAGCCACGCGCGCGACATGGCCCCGCAACCGACCAGGATGGCTGTGGTCATGCCAGACCCCCCCCTTCGCGGCGAGCGTGGACGCGGCGCCCGATCCAAAAGGCTCGACCGCGCCGTCGAGCATGAGCGTACGTGCACGTGGTGGGCCCTGCGGGGCTCGAACCCGCGACCGAGCGATTATGAGTCGCCTGCTCTGACCGACTGAGCTAAGGGCCCGCGTGGAGGACGAGGATACCGCGACGGGCGGACGCGCTCAGCCTCCGTCCAGCACCTCGACGATCCCGCGGTCCCCGTCGACGCCGACGCGCTGCCCGGTGCGGATCGCGGCGGTCGCGCCGCGCACCCCGACGACCGCGGGGATGCCGTACTCGCGCGCGACCACCGCGCCGTGGGTGAGCGCCCCGCCGACCTCGAGCACCAGCCCGGAAGCGTTGATGAACAGCGGCGTCCAGCCAGGGTCGGTGAACTCGGCGACGAGGACCTCGCCGGGCGCCAGCTCGTCGCGTGCGGGGTCGGTGACCACGTGCGCGGGCCCCTCGATCACCCCCGGCGAGACCGGGTTCCCGAGCAGCGCCCCGTCGTGCGCGCCCTCGTGGCGGTACCGCACCGACGGGATCTCGCCGTCGCTCGTGACGATCAGCGGCGGCGAGAGACGCTGGTCGCGCGCATGGGCGGCGCGTCGGGACGCGATCCGCGCGCGGAGGTCGTCATGCGCAGCGCCCCAAGCCGCCGACAACTCCGGCCAGGTCAGGTACCAGACGTCGTCCACGGTGCCCAATGAGCCGCGTGCGACCAAGCGTTCGGCGAGGTCGACGACACCCTCCCGGATCAACGCGAGCACGCGCACGGCGAGGAACTTGTGGTGCTCGCGCATCCCGCCCACCTCGACCATCGTGCGGTAGAGCCGCCGCAACGCCCGCACCCGGAGGGGCCCCGCGAACCCACGGCGCGCGGCGGCGACGAGCCGCTCGAACGCCGCGGCGCGCTCCGCCTCGTACCCTGCGACGCGCTCGCGGTACGTGGGCCCTTCGTTGCGCAGCGAGGCGGCGATCACCTTGAGGACCGGCATCGGCTCGTCCCGGAAGCGTGGCATCGAGAGGTCGATCTCGGCGGCGCCGCGCGCACCGAACCGCTCGAGGAACGCCGCGAACGCCGCCAGGAACGCGCGACCGCCATCGACGCCCGCCGCGGCCGCGAGCCATGCCCGGGCGTCCTCGCCCACGGCGTCGAAGCGGGCGACCAACTCGGGCGAGCGCCGCGCCTTCTCGGCGAGGTCGTCGATCGCGAGGTTCATCTCGTTCACGACGTTGCCCGGGACGGCCAGGGTGAGCGCCTCGAGCTCGTCGGCGTCGAGCCAACGCCCCGCGAGCCGCGTCAGCAGCCGGGTCGCGATCACACCTGCCGCCACCAAGGGCACGAAGGTGAGGAGGAACGGGAAGACCGACCGGGCGACCTCGAGCGACACCTCGCCGCGCTCGCGTCCGAGCGGCGCGGATCCGATGCGGCCGCGCGCCTCGGCCTCGAAGGCGTCCATCCGGGCCTCGGCCGCGAGGCGGAAGCCGGTCAGGTCGCGCCACCCCACGGTGGCCGCGACGCGGCCCGCGACCGCCAACAGCCCGCGCACGCGAGCGAACGAGAGCCGCGGACGCGGGCGGTGGCGGAACTCCGGTCGCGCCATCGCCACGCGCACCGCGTCCGGCGCGAGCGCGTCGAGCTGGGACAGCATCCCCATCAGCGCCCGGCGCCCGACCGGGTGGCGCAGCACCTGGGTCACGTCGGCGAACAGACGGCCACCGGCGACGTGCAGGACCGCGTGCTCCGCGGTCGGGTCGTGGTCGCCGCCCGGCACGAGCGCCAGTACCGTGGACCGTCCAAGCGGCGTCATCGCCCGCGTCATGCTCTGTTGGTGCCCGACGCTGAAGTGGACGTGCAGGCTGCCGTCCGGCGAGCGCAGGGCGTCGATCGGGTAGAGCGACGTGATCGGCCGCGACTGAAGCACATGGACGAGACCGTCGGCGACGGCCCACTCGATGTCTTGCGGGGTGCCGAAGTGGGCTTCGACGGCGCCTCCGAGCCGGGCGAGCTCGAGGACCCGGTCATCGTCCAGGATCGGCTCGGGCGTGCCGTCGGCAGGGACGGCGGTGGCGCGTTCGAGGACCCACATACGCCGGCGATCGACGCGGAACACGTCGGGCGTGATCCGTCCGCCAACCAGGGCCTCACCCAGACCGCGGACCGCGTCGATCAGCATGGTGGCTCGGTGTTGGGTCACGGGATCGACCGTGAAGAGCACCCCGGAGACCTCGGCCACCACCATCCGCTGGACCACGACGGCGAGGCGCACCTCATCCGGCGCGAAGCCGTTGCGCGCGCGGTAGACGATCGCCCGGTCGGTGAAGAGCGAGATCCAGCACGCCTTGATCGCGTCGCGCAGCGCCGAGCTCGCGCGCCGCGGCGACGTCCTCCACGTCCAGGGCGTCGAGCGCCGCGAGCAGACCGTTCCAGTCGGGGGCGGCGCCGAGGAAGCTCACGAAGGCGTTGGTGGTGACGCTGAACCCGTCGGGGACCGCGAAGCCAGCGTGCCGGAGCTCGCCGAGGTTCGCCCCTTTGCCGCCCACGAACGGCAGGTCGGTTGCCCGCAACTCGTCGAGCGGCACCGCGTAGGTGCGACGAGCGGCCGCGGCCGCCACGTCAGACGGCCCCGTAGCGCGCCAGGCAGGCGTCGACGTGCGCCTCGAGCCATGCCGGCTCGATCGGTGCCCGCAGCACCATCGCCCGGAAGAAGATGGCCGCGCCGAGGTCGGTGGCGACGGTCTCCGCGTCCGGCGCGTCGGGGAGATCGCCGCACGCCTTGGCCCCTTCGACCACCTCGGCGAGCGCGCGCATGCGGCCCTCCGCGAAGCGCCGATGCAAGGCGTCCAAGCTCGGGTCGCGGCGCGACTCGAGCGCCAACGAAGCCGCGACCGAGGCCATCGGCTCCTGCGTCAGGAGCGTCGCCAGGTGCCTGCAGACGGCCAGCAGGTCTTGCCGCACGTCGCCGACGACGAGCTCGGCGACCGGACCGACGCGGGCGCGGACCGCCTCCAACAGCAACGCGCTGGGGTCGTCCCAGTTCCGGTAGATGGTCGAGCGCGCGACGCCGCTGCGCGTGGCGATCGCGTCGACCGTCGCGCCTGCGAAGCCGCGCTCGGCGATCACCTCGATGGCGGCGTCGAGGACGACGCGGCGGGTGCGTTCGATGCGCGGATCGAGCTGGGTGATCGGCATGCGGCAAGTATGCAACAGTCTTGTCGCATTGCGCAACACACGCGTTGCATAACCGGACGCGCCATCGGACGCGCGCCGTCCCCCGCAGCGCCACCGACCGGACGCGGGGCGTGCCCTCCTCGCGACCCCGCCCGTCGCCGGTCCGACGGGCGAAGACCCGCAGCGTCCCTATCATGCGGTCACCGAACCCGACGCCCGGCGACCCGAGCCGGCCCCCGCGATCCCGGGCGTGCCCCCGACCGCGCACGGGCTGGAGGAACCGCATGAAGGAACCCCGCAGGGACGGCCGACCGCCGACCGACACCGACCGACACGTGCCCGACGTCCAGCTCGACCCCATGCTGGGGGCCCAGGCCGGGTTCCCCGAGCACCCGCACCCGCGCAAGCACGTCGACGCCGAACCGGGCGCCCGCGACGACGCCGTGGACCCCTACCAGGAGCCCGCCGACCCGGCGCTCGCGACCCCCGCGCT
Organism: Trueperaceae bacterium; assembly: GCA_029210865.1. Taxonomy (GTDB): domain Bacteria; phylum Deinococcota; class Deinococci; order Deinococcales; family Trueperaceae; genus JAABTL01. The sequence goes on along the minus strand of JARGGE010000090.1, from coordinate 4,053 downwards.
GCGCCCGGCGGTGCTCGGGCGGCTGGAGGGGACCGGCCTGATCGTCGTCGTGCGCGACGCCGAGGGCGACGTCGTCGACGTGGACGGCACCTGGCGGCCCGGCGACGAGCGCGCCAGCCGCGAGGAGCTGCGCACGACGTTCCCCGAGGGGTCGACGGCGCGCTTCGTCGGGACGCGCGTCGAGGCGCGCGGCCAGACCGGCGAGGAGGTCAACGTCGAGGTGGTCATCGAGCGCCACGGGACCTACGAGACCGACGACGGCCGCACGCTGCACATCGTCGCCTTCAGCCCGCGCGAACCCGGCTGACGCGCCGCCCCGCGACCCGCGATGCGGCCGCGCCCACCCGGTGCCCGGGCGCACGCCAGCGGCCGACCGGGGCGCCGCTCGCTAGCCGCTGGGGACGTCCACCCAACCCCCACACCGCGCGCTGGCGACGATCGCGTCGAGCACGCGCGCGTTCGCGACCGCGTCCGACAGCGGCGTCGGGACGGGGGCGTCCTCGAGCACCGCGCGCGAGAAGGCCTCGGCCTGGAGCGTGTACTGGTCGACGCGATCGAAGGTCGTCTCGAAGACGCCGGCCGGCGTCGCGTGCCAGACCTTGCAGGGCCCGTCCTGGGGTGCGTTGAAGGGGATCTCGAGCTCGAGCCGCCCCTCGCCGCCGAAGGCGTGCACCCGCTGGTACGCCTGGTGCTGGGTGCCGCAGGTGAAGGTGGCGACGCGCCCGGCGCCGAAGTCGAGGATCGCGGCCACCAGCCGGTCGATGCCCAGGTCGGGGTCGACGTCGAGGGTCGCGACCACCCGCGTGGGCTCGGCGTCGAACAGGAAGCGCGCCAGCGAGACGTCGTAGGTGCCGATGTCGAGCAGCCCGCCGCCGCCGGCCTCGGGAAGGTTGCGGATGCTCGTCGGGTCGTGCTTGACGTAGCTGAAGTGCGAGTGGACGGCCACCAGCGCGCCGATGGCGCCGGCGTCGACGAGCCGGCGGGCGTGAAGCCACTGCGGGTGGAAGCGGTACATGAACGCCTCCATCACCTTGAGCTCGGGGTGCTCGGCGGCGGCGGCCACCAGCCGCTGCGCGTCGGCGGCATTCAGGCCGAGCGGCTTCTCGCACAGCACGTGCTTGCCGGCCTCGAGCGCGCGGATCGAGGCGTCGACGTGCAGGTGGTTGGGCAGCGGGACGTAGACGGCGTCGACCTCGGGGTCGGCGAGCAGGCCGTCGTAGCTGCCGTAGGCGCGCGGGAGGCGCCAGGCGTCGGCGACGTCGCGGGCGGCGGCGACGTCGCGCGAGGCGATCGCGAGCACCTCGACGTTCGTCGCCTTCAGCATCGCCGGGATCACCTTCTCGCGGGCGATGCGGGCGGTGCCGAGGATGCCCCAGCGGACGCGGCCGGACGGGTTGGCTGCTGGCATGCGGGTACCTCCGTTGGCTGACGTGCGCCCAACGGTACCGCCTTCGCTCGGGGCGAAGCGCCCGCTACCCGCCCCAGACCCGCGTCAACAGCCGCAGCGCGTTCTCGCCCAGCACACCGATCACCTCGCGCCCGCCGAACCCGCGGGCCAGCAACCGCTCGGTCAGCATCGGCACCCGCGCGGGCGACGGCACCGGGTACCGCCACGGCGGCGCCGGCAGCGTGTCGGGCGTCCAGACGCCTTGGCGGATCAGCATCGCGTAGCGCTCAGGCGTGATGCCGTCCTCCTCCGGCGGCTGCGAGAAGTCGAGCCCGAGCCCCACGCGCTCGATGCCGATCCGATCGGCCACGTACGCGAGGTGGTCGATCACGTCGTCCAGGCTCGGCGCGGCGGTCCCGGGCCGGACGAAGGCCGGATGCGCGTTGATGCCCACGAAGCCATCGCGCTCCGCCACGGCGCGCAGCTGCTCGTCGGAGATCGTGCGCGGGTGGTCGAACACGCCCTTCGCGCCGGTGTGCGTGAAGGCGACCGGCGCGCTCGACGCGTCGATCGCCTCGAGCGAGGTGCGCTCGCCACAGTGCGACAGGTCGACCAGCATCCCGACGCGGCTCATCTCGGCCACGAGCCGCCGGCCGAAGCGGCTCAGACCGGCGTCGCGCGGTTCCATGCACCCGTCGCCGGCGAGTTCGGACTGGTTGTAGGCCAGGATCGCGGCCCGGACGCCGAGGCGATGGAACGCCTCGACGGTGTCGACGTCGTCGCCGAACGGACTGCTGTTCTGGAACGCCAGCACGACGCCGAGCTTGCCCGCCCGGTGCGCCTCGCGCAGGTCGGCGACGCTCGTCGAGGGGCGCACCGTGTCGGCGTGCTCGCGGGCCTGCCGGTACCATCCGGCGATCCGCCGCACCGTGCTGGTCAGGTCGTCGTCGCTCAGCGCCATGGTGGCGAAGCCCGCCGCCACGCCCCCCTCGAGCCAGTGGTGCGCGTGGCGCAGGTCGCGCAGGATGGGGCAGCAGGCGTCGAGCACGAGGTGCTCGCGGTGAAGCGCGGCGGCGCGCGAGATCGGCTCGGCGGATCGGGCGGCGTCCATCAGGGTCCTCCAGCGTCGCGGTGGCGTCGGATGCCCGACGCGGCGGTCTCGGCGGCGTCGCATACACTCGCGCATCGCCTTGCCCCAGGAGGATCGACGACGTCGTGAGAGCCTACATCGGTCGCCGCTTGCTGTACTCCGTCTTCGTGCTGGTCGGCGTCTCGATCATCGTGTTCCTCCTCGTTCGGCTCACCGGTGACCCCGCCGGGCTGATGCTGCCGCTCGACGCGACCGAGGCCGACGTCGAACGCATGCGGCGCGCGCTCGGCTTCGACCGACCGTTGTTCGTGCAGTACGGCGACTTCGTCTTCCGCGCGGTGCAGGGCGACTTCGGCACGTCGATCCGCCACCAGCAGCCGGCCATGGAGATGGTGCTCGGCCGGCTCCCCGCGACGCTCCAGCTGATGGGGATGGCGCTGGCCGTCGCACTCCTCATCGCGTTGCCACTTGGCGTGCTCTCGGCGCTCTACCCCAACTCGCTCGTCGACCGCTTCGGCGTGGTCATGGCGCTGGTCGGTCAGGCGGTCCCGAACTTCTTCCTCGGCATCGTGCTGATCCTCGTCTTCTCGGTACAACTCGGCATGCTGCCCTCGAGCGGCCGCGGTGGCCTCGAGCACCTGCTCCTACCCGCCATCACGCTCGGCACGGCGTCGGCCGCCTTCATCAACCGCTTGCTGCGCTCCAGCCTGCGCGAGGTGCTCGGCACGGACTACATCCGCACCGCGCGGGCCAAGGGGCGGTCGCGCCGCGAGATCGTCTTCCGACATGCGCTGCGCAACGCCGGCATCCCGGTCCTCACGGTGATCGGCCTGCAGATCGTGCAGCTCGTGGGCGGCGCCATCGTCACCGAGACCGTCTTCGCCTACCCCGGGGCCGGCCTGCTGCTGGTGCAGTCGCTCGGCAACCGCGACATCCCCGTGATCCAGGCGTTCGTGCTGGCGATCGCCGTGGTCGTCACGCTCGTGAACCTCGGCGTCGACGTGCTGTACGGCCTCCTCGACCCCAGGATCAGCCTCGCCTGATGGCGCAGGCCCAAGCCGCTCGGCCCCGGCTGCGGCGGCTCGCCCGCTCGTTGCGGACCAACCCCGTGGCCCTGATCTCGCTCGTGCTGCTGGTGGCGATCCTGGTGATCGCCATCGCGGCGCCCGCGCTCGCGCCGTTCGACCCGACGGCGCAGAGCCTGCGCTTGCGCCTCCGACCGCCCTCGTGGCTGCCCGGTGGCGAGCCCGGTCACCTGCTCGGCACCGACCCGCTCGGCCGCGACCTGCTCTCGCGCATCCTGTACGGCGCGCGGGTGTCGATCCTCGTCGGCGTGCTGGCCGTGCTGATCCAGACGGTGATCGGCGTCGGCGTCGGCCTCGTGTCGGGCTTCTACGGTGGCACCGTCGACAACGTGGTCATGCGCGTCGCCGACGTCCAGCAGGCGATCCCGTTCCTGGTGCTGGTGGTGGCCGTCGCCGCCGTGGTGGGCCCGAGCTTCCTGAACACCGTCCTGATCCTGGGGGTCACCGGTTGGGTCACCTACGGCCGGGTGGTGCGCGCGCAGGTCCTGAGC
>JARGGE010000008.1 GCA_029210865.1 Trueperaceae bacterium | reverse complement strand
CTCGCCCTGCCGACGATCATGGCCGGCGTCAACCAGACGATCATGCTCTCGCTCTCGATGGTCGTGATCGCGGCGCTGATCGGCGCCGGTGGCCTGGGGCGGCCGGTGGTGGAAGGCCTGAACGCGCTGCGCGTGGGTCAGGCCGGCATCGGTGGCCTAGCCATCGTGCTGCTCGCGATCGTGCTCGACCGGCTGACGCAGGCCTTCGGGGCCAGCGGGGCGACCAAGCGTGGGTGACGGTCTTCGCCGCCGATCCGTGCCCCGGCGTTCGGGCGATCGCGCGAACCTCTGGTATGGTGTCAACCCGCGCGGGAAACCTGCGTGCCCAACGTCCGTCCGTTTCGATCTCTCCGCACCGACCCTGACGACGACGTCCGTTCTCGTGAAAGGAACCAAGATGCAACGTCTGCTCTCGCTCGCCCTCGCGGTCAGCCTGGCCTTCGCCGGCTTCGCCCTCGCGCAGTCCGATCGCCCCGGCGAAGGCGTCACCGTCCGTCCGGCCGTCGCCGGTTGGGACGACGCCCGCCCCGTCCAAGCGATCTTCGACCACCTGCTCGAAGAGCTCGGGTACGAGGTCGAACCGCCCGTGTTGCTCGACAACCCGATCTTCTACACGTCCGTCGCGCAAGGCGACGTCGATTTCTGGACCGCCGGCTGGTTCCCGCTCCACGACGCCCAGCTCCCGGTGGGCTTCTTCGAAACGGCCAGCATCCCCGGCACGATCATCCCGGCGGGGGGCACCGAGGGCTACCTGGTGACCAAATCGGCGGCCGAGGAGTTCGGTATCACCTCGCTGGAGGACTTCAAACGCCCTGAGGTCAAGGAAGCCTTCGACCGCGACGGCGACGGCAAGGCCGACCTGGTGGCCTGCCCCCCCGGCTGGGGTTGCGAGATCGTCATCAACCACCACCTCGACGTGTACGACCTGCGCGACCACATCAACGCCAGCAGCGCGGCGTACAACGCGGCCTTCGCGGACGCGCTCGCCGCGTACCGGGGTGGCCAGCCGGTGCTGTACTACACGTGGACCCCGAACTTCACCGTCTTCCAGATGGTGCCGGGCGAGGACTCCGTGTGGATCAACGTCCCCGAGATCATCCCGAACGAAGCGCAAGAAGGCTTCGAAGAGGCCATGGTCATCGAGGGCCTCCCCGGAGGCGTCACCGACACGATGCTGATGGGCTTCGTTGCCTCGGACATCCAGACCGTGGCGAACGACGAGTTCCTCGCGGCCAACCCGGCCGCGGCCTCGATCCTCGAGAACGTCACCCTCGACGTGACGACCGTCTCGGAGATGGTCGTGCGGATGGCCGAAGGCGAAGACAGCGACCGTGCCGTGGCCGCGATGGCGGCCGAGTGGGTCGAAGCGAACCGCGCGCAGGTCGACGCCTGGCTCGAGCAGGCGCGCGCCGCCGCGAACTGAGCGGCGGACACGACCGCCGGGCGGTCGCGACCGCCCGGCGGTCGCTCGAACGCGTTCCTGGACGCTTCTCATCGAAACGCGCTAGAATGTGTGCACAAACGGTGTGACCGTGCGGCTTGCCCCGAACCGGGGCAAGCCGCTTCCTAAGCCCAGGTTCTCGGGCCCGATCGGGTCCCCACGGAGGCATGCCATGGCGACGCGCACGGTGCGACTGACGCAAGAGGGGTACGACCGCCTCAAGGCCACGCTCGCGCAGGAGTACGTCCGTCTCGACGAGGCGACCAAGATCCTGCAGGAGCTCACGGGTTCGAGCGACGACTACGACGACTCGGGTCTCGAGGAGGCCAAGCAGGAGAAGGGGCGCATCGAGCTGCGCATCGACGACCTCGAGGACCAGCTCGCGCGCGCCGAGATCATCCAAGCGCACGCCGACGGGCGCGTCGACCTGGGCGCCACCGTCACCCTTCAGGAGAAGGGCAAGGCCGAGATCAAGGTCCAGGTGGTGTCGCCGGTCGAGGCCGGCGTGCTCATGGGCGACGTCCCGAAGGTCTCGGACGAGTCGCCGCTGGGCCGCGCCCTCATCGGTCGCCGCGTGGGCGACACCGTTCAGGTGACGATCGGCGCGAACGCCAAGGCCTACAAGGTGGTCGCGGTCGGCTGATCGCCGACCGGTCGGCGTGCGGGCCTTGCGCGGCCGGTGCGCACCCCCGGCGTCGCTCGGTCAGCGCGCGCCGTCGCCTCGACGGCCGTCGGGCCGCTCCGTCAGCGCCGTGAGCGCCGTGCGGGCGTCCAGCGCGCCCAGCACGCGGCCCCGCTCGTCCACCACCGCCAGCACCCCGTCCGTGCCCGCCAGCGCCGCGAGCGCCTCGCCGAGGGGTGCGTTCGCCGCGATGCGCGGCGCGTTGTCCGGTGCGGCTGCCCCGCGCGCGGTGCCCGCGCGTGCGTCGCCCACGAGCGCGTGGCGCACCCTCAGGACCCGCGCGCGGTCGACGTCCTCGACGAAGGCCCGGACGTAGCCGTCCGCCGGCTTGGTCACGATCTCGACCGGCGTCCCCACCTGCACCAGCCGCCCGCCCTTGAGGATCGCGACCCGGTCGCCGAGCCGCAGCGCCTCGTCGAGGTCGTGGGTGATGAAGACGATCGTCTTGTTCAGCTCCTGCTGCAGCTTCATCAGCTCGCCCTGCATCTCGCGGCGGATGAGCGGGTCGAGGGCGCTGAAGGCCTCGTCCATCAACAGGACGTCGGGGTCGGTGCACAGCGCGCGCGCCAGGCCAACGCGTTGCTGCATGCCCCCCGACAGGGCCCGCGGGAGCGCGTGCTCGTAGCCCGACAGCCCGACGCGCTCGATCCACGCGCCGGCGCGGCGCTCGCGTTCCTCACGGGAGGTTCCCTGCACCCGCAGCCCGAAGGCGACGTTCTCGAGCACCGTCCGGTGGGGCAGGAGCGCGAAGCGCTGGAAGACCATGCTCATCTTGTGGCGTCGCACCTCGCGCAGCGCCTTCAGGCCGAGCGCCAGCAGGTCGGTGCCGTCGAGGTGCAGCGTGCCGGCGGTGGGGTCGATCAAGCGGTTGAGGCAGCGCACGAGCGTCGACTTGCCCGAGCCCGAGAGCCCCATGACCACGAAGGTCTCGCCGCGCCGGACGTGGAGGTCGACGTCGTCGAGCCCGACCGTGTGGCCGGTGCGCTCGAGGATCTCGTCTTTGTCGACCCCGCCGCGCAGCAGCGGGAGCACCGAGGCGGGGTCGGGGCCGAAGACCTTGGTGAGCCCCCGGACCTCGAGGTGGGGCGCCTCGTCGGCATCGCGCTCGGGGGCGTCGGCGGCCACCACCTCAGCGCTCCTGCGCCGCGTTGGCGGCGGTGGGGTCGAGGCGGCGGGCGTAGCCGGCGGTGACGCGGTCCATGATCACGGCGACGAAGACGATCGCCAACCCGGCCTCGAGGCCGAGGCCGACGTCGCCGCGTTGCAGGCCGCGCAGCACCTCCTGGCCGAGGCCGCGGGCGCCGATCATCGACGCGACCACCACCATCGCCAGCGCCATCATGATCGTCTGGTTGACGCCGGCCATGATCGTCGGCAGGGCCAAGGGCAGCCGCACCCAGGCGAGCGTCTGGCGCTCCGAGGCGCCGAAGGCGTTGGCGGCCTCGAGCACCTCGCGGTCGACCAGGCGCAGGCCCAGGTCGGTGAGGCGCACGATCGGCGGCACCGCGTAGATGAACGTGGCGATGATCGCGGCGACGTTCCCGAGGCCGAAGAACATGACCACCGGGACCAGGTAGACGAAGCTCGGCATCGTCTGCATGCCGTCGAGCAGCGGGCGCAGCGCCCGCTTGAGGCGGTCGCTGCGCGCCATGGCGACGCCGGTGGGGATGCCGATCGCGACCGTGAACACGGTGGCCACGAGCATGATCGCCAGCGTCGTCATCGTCGCCTCCCACAGGCCGAAACCACCGACCAGCAGCATGAGCCCGGCGAGGAGGGCGGCGGTGGACCACGAGCGGCCGCTCGCATGCCACACGAGCGCGGCCACCGCCAGGACGACGAGCCACCAGGGCACCGCGATCAGGAAGCGTTCGACGCGGATCAGCAGCTGCAACAGGGCGTCGGTGAGGCCCCGGAAGGCGTCGCCGTACTCGAGCAGCAGCCAGTTGACCGCGTCGTTGGTCCAGCCACGCAGCGGCAAGCGCCACGTGGCCGGGAAGGGTCGGGTGAGGAACTCGAGCATCGACCGGGATGCCCGCGAAGGTCAGCGCAGGGCCGCGCGGACCCGTTCGGCGATGGCCGGGTCGACGTCCGCCAGCCACGGGCCCCAGACGTCGGGGTAGTCGCTCAGGAAGGCGAGGGCCACCTCGCGGATGCTGGCGTCCTCGGCCTCCATGAAGGCGAGCAGCTCGTTGATCGTGGAGGTCTGCAGGTAGAAGGCGTCGAGGAAGGTCTCGATCGGCGCCGGGATCGTCTCGGCGAAGCGCGATCCGAGCCCGACGGCGGCGACCACGATCGGGTAGTCGCAGGCCTGGGTGGCGAGGTCCGGCGTGTCGGCCTCGGCCATGGCGTTCATGTGCGCGAAGCATGCCTCGTCGTACGGCGGCTCCTCGAGGCGCAGCATGTCGAGGCGGCCGAGGATGCCGGTGGGCTCCCAGTAGTAGCCGAGCCACGGCTCGCCGAGGGTGTAGGCGGTCTGCATGGTCGTCTCGATCGCGATGCCGGTGCCGGGGCGGAAGTTGGTGTAGGAATCCTCGAGCCCGTACACGACCAGCTTCACGTTGTTGATGCCTTCGCAGTACCAGCCGATGACGCAGTTGTAGAGCCGCCCCTTGTCGGGTTGCTCGGGGTCGCGGAACAGGTCGGCGTAGCGCGGCAGGTCGAACACGCTGCGCAGGTCGGGCGCCAGCGGCTCGATGCCGCGCTCGGCGTCGCCCTCGACCAGGTAGCGGGGCACGTAGAAGCCCTGAGCGGCGTCGTCGAAGACGTGGCTCAGCTCGCGTACGTTGCCCGCCTCGACGGCTTCGATCCAGAACTCGGGGGTGTTGTCGACCCAGACCTCCATGTCGACGTCGACGTCGCCGCGGATCATGCCCTGCAGGATCGGCAGGGTGGCGCCGGGGATGGTGGTGGTGGCGCAGCCGAAGCCTTCCTCGAGGACGATGCGGGCGACGTCGGTCATGATGTCGGCGCTGCCGTACCCGAGCTCGCCGAAGACGATCGTGCGGTCGAAGCCGGCGCAATCGTCGGCTTGCGCGAGCGCGGGCACGCCTGCGAGCAGGGCGACCGCGAGCGCGACGGCGGTGCGGCGGAGGGCGTGGTGAAGGTGCATGAGGGACCCCTTCCGGGTGCCCGCGTCCCGAGCGGACGGACGCGGATCGGTGGCGTGGCGTCGCCCGCGGCGGCCCGGGAACTCGGGCGTGGGACGGTGGGCGGCGCGCGACGTCGGTCCCTTCACGGTACGCCGTGGCGCGGACCCGGTGGGCCGGTTCGGGCACGGTCGGGCGGGGGTGGACGCGCCCGGGCGCGCCGACGCGAGCGGGCACCCGCCGGCGCGCGGGTAGACTGGCCGCCATGGCCGAGAAGAGCCTCCAAGAGCAGCGCGAGCAGCGCCTGCGCAACCTCGCGAGCCTCGAGGAGCGCGGGTTCGAGGCGTACCCCTACGCCTATGCGCCCACCGCCACGGCCGCGGCGCTGCGCGCCGCGCACCCGGACGCGCAGCCGGGCGACGCCTGGCCCGACGAGGACGTGGTGGTCGCCGGTCGCGCGATGACCGTGCGCCACATGGGCAAGGTCGCCTTCGCGACCCTGCGCGACGCCAGCGGTGACGTGCAGGTCTACCTACAGCGCGACCGCCTCGGCGAGCCGTACCAGGCGGTCAAGAAGCTCGACCTGGGCGACTGGCTCGAGGTGCGCGGCCACCCCTTCGTCACCAAGACCGGCGAGCTGACCGTCGATGCGGCCGCCTTCCGGCCGCTCGTGAAGTCGCTCCGCCCGCTTCCCGACAAGTTCCATGGGCTGGCCGACAAGGAGGCGCGCTACCGGCAGCGCCACCTCGACCTGATGGTCAACCCCGACGTGCGCCGCGCCTTCGTGTTGCGCAGCAAGGCCATCGCCTTCATCCGTCGCTACCTCGACGGCCTCGGATTCCTGGAGGTCGAGACCCCGGTGCTGCAGGCGGTCCCGGGCGGCGCCGAAGCGCGGCCGTTCGTGACGCACCACAACGCGCTCGACCACGACTTCCACCTGCGGATCAGCCTCGAGCTCTACCTCAAACGCCTGATCGTCGGCGGCTTCGACGCGGTCTACGAGATCGGGCGCAACTTCCGCAACGAGGGCATCAGCTACAAGCACAACCCCGAGTACACGATGCTCGAGCTCTACTGGGCCGGCAAGGACTACCTCGACATCCTGGGGCTGGTCGAGGACCTGTACGCCAAGCTCGTGCTCGAGGTCACCGGCTCGATGACGATCCCGTACCAGGGGCGCACCCTCGACTTCACGCCCCCGTGGCCGCGCGTCGATTACACGGGCGAGCTCGCGCGGCGCGCCGGCATCGGCTTCGACGTCCTGGACGAGGCTCGCTTGCGGGCCTGGGCTGCCGCGCACCACCCGGGCAAGGTTGACGGCACCACCGTGCCGCTCGCCGAGCAGCCCTTCCACCAGCTCCTCGCCAAGCTCTACGACGTCTACGTCGAGCCACACCTGCTACAGCCCACCTTCGTCATGGACCACCCCGAGGCGATCAGCCCGCTGGCCAAGCGCCACCGCAGCCGCCCCGGGCTGGTCGAGCGCTTCGAGCCTGTGGCGGTGGGCATGGAGCTGGGCAACGCCTTCAGCGAGCTCAACGATGCCCTCGACCAGCGCCGGCGCTTCGAGGAGCAGGCGGCGCGGCGCGAGGCGGGGGACGACGAGGCCCAACCGCTCGACGAGGAGTTCCTCGAGGCGCTCGAGTACGGCATGCCGCCCACCGGCGGCCTGGGGTTGGGCATCGACCGCCTGGCGATGTTGCTCGCCGACGTGCCGTCGATCCGCGACGTCATCCTGTTCCCGCTGCTTCGCCCACAGGAGCCCAACCGGTGACGCGGTGGGCGTGGCTGAGCCCAGGAGGGGGCGCCCCGTGATCGGGTCGCCGTGGCCGCGGCCAGCGGGCTGACGTGGTGGACCTCGGGGTGTTCTGGCTCGTGTTCTCCGTGCTGCAGCTCGCCGGCGCCGGCTACGTGCTCGCGGCGGTGCTGAGCTGGCGCGGCGCGCGCTTCCGGCCGTCGCGCGAGCACCCGTTCGCGGTCCTGCCCACCGCGTTGATCGCGCTCGCGTGGATCGCGGCCGTGGTCGCGATGGTGGCCGTGGGCGACGTCGAGTTCTCCCGCTGGGCGGGCACCGGCGGGCTGATGCTGGCGACGCTGGGGTCGCTGTTCGTGCTGTTGCGCGTGCGCTGACGGACGCCGTGCCGGGCCCGACGCCGGTGCGTTCTCAGTCCGCGTCCTCCGTCATCGCCGCCGCCACCCGATCCGCCAACCGGCCCACCAGCGCCCGATCGAAGCGGAACTCGATCCCCGCCGCGGCGAACAGCTCGTCGAGCGGCCGGGTCCCGCCCAAGGCGAGCGCGCGCTTGTAGCCCGCCAGCGCACCGGCCGGGTCGTCGTCCAGGCGTTCCCACAGTTGCAGGGCGCCGAGGTACGCGATCGCGTACTCGAGGTAGTAGAAGGGGAACTGGAACAGGTGGATGATGTGCCAGCCCTTGGCGCGGGCGCGCTCGAGGCCGGTCCAGTCGACGCCCGTGTCGAAGCGCTCGGCGATGCGGGTCCACGCCGCGTCGATCGCGTCGATCGTCAGCGTGTGGGGGTCCTGGGCGTAGATCCAGTGCTGGATGGCGTCGATCGTCGAGGCCGAGACGAGCACCCCGCCGGCCCGCTCGAGCAGCCGGGTGCGCGAGCGCGCCGCGTCGGCGGCGTCGTAGAAGCCGCCACGTTCCCGCTCGAGCAGCGGCAGCGTCAGCAGCTCCATGGCTTCGGAGGCGAACTCGTTCATCTCGGGGTGCTGGCAGGCGTGCTTCACGAGCGGCCAGGCGCGCTCGGTCAGCACCGAGTGGAAGGCGTGGCCGGCCTCGTGGCGCATGGTGAGCAGGTCGTCGTCGGTGCCCACGGCGCTCCAGTAGACGTACGGCCGCTTCGAGACGGGGAAGTAGCTCTGGTAGCCGAGCCCCGGCACCTTGTTCGCCCGCGGCTCCAGGTCCATCCAGCCGCCTACGAGCAAGTCGAAGGCGCTGCCCAGGTCGGGGTCGAGCGCGTGGAACAGGCGCTGCAGGCCGGCTTCGAGCTCCGCCGCCGTCGTGAACGGCTTCAGCGGCGGCCGCCCGTCGGGGTCGGCGGCGGTGTCCCACGGCCGCAGCGTCGCCACGCCCATGCGCTCGCGGCGCCGCTCGTTGCGTGCCCGCAGCCGAGGGACGACCTCGCTCGCGACCGCCTCGTGGAAGGCGAGCGCGTCGTCGGGGGTGTACTCGCGGCGGTGGCGCTCGCGCCAGGCGTAGGCGCGGTAATCGGGGAGGTCGGCGTTCTTCGCGATCCGCGCACGCAACCGCACGAACTCGAGGAAGAGCGCGTCGAGGTCGGCCCGCTGCGCCTCCTTACCGGCCTCGATCGCGCGCCAGGCGCGTTCGCGCAGGTCGCGCTCGTTCGCTTCGAGTTTGGCGCGCGCCGCGGCGACCGTCACCTCGGTGCCGTCGAGCACCACGCGGGTGCGCCCGGCGATGGCGCCGTAGCGCTGGCGCAGCCCCTGCTCCTCGGCGTTCAGGGGCACGTTCGTCTCGCGGTAGAGCGCCACGGTGTCGTTCAGGTCGGCCCACGCGGGCTGGAGGTCGGCGGGCGGCGCGTACTCGGGCACGGCGAGCAGCTTGCGGTTGAGCGCGTCGGAGATCGGCTCGAGGCGCGGGAGCACGTCCTGGACGAAGGCCAGGAAGGCGGCCGCGGCGGCCTCGTCGGACGTGTCCTCGTCCTTGGCGCGCATGAGTCCGGCGTACGCCTCCCACACCTCGCGCGCGATCGCGTCGACGTCGACCAGGAAGGCGGCGACGTCGGGGGCGGCGAGCGGACGGTCGAGGAGCTCCTGCAGGCGGGGTTCGAGGGCGTCCCAGGTGAGCGGGGCCATGCTCCAGGATACGGCGCGGCCGCTCCGGTCCCGAACGGGAAGGCCAGCGCGTCGCCGAGGTGCGCGGCCCGCTCGCCTCAGGGCGCGAAGGGGTCGCGGACGACCACGCCGTCGAAGCGCTGGCCGGCGTTCAGGTCCTCGCTCCGCAGCACGCCACAGCCGGCCATCTGGGCCGCGACGACCACGCCGGCGTCCCAGAGCGCGAGCCCGGTCGACCGCGAGAGCTCGATCGCGCGGTCGACCAGGTCGGCGTCGACCGGTACGACCCGGCCGAGCGACAACTCGCGCACGACCTCGTGCGCGACGTCGGGCGCCAGCGGCGGGTTCAGCTTGCGCGTGGCGACCCAATAGAACTCGTTGAGCACCTGGGCGCTCACCACGAGGTCGACGTCCTCGGCGGCGAGCAGCTCGAGCGCGCGCGCCCGCTTGGCGGGCTCGCTCGCGTCGAAGGCGTACACGAGGACGTTCGTGTCGGCGAAGCCGAGGCCTGGGCGCGCGTCAGCGGCCACGGTCGGCGTAGACGTCCTCGCGCGTCCATGCGCGGCCGCGTCCCGCGCTCCCGGAGGAGGCGGCGCACGCGAGGGCCACGACCCGCCGGCGGCCGGCGAGGGCGCGGTCGTCGGCGTAGGCGGCGAGCAGTTCGCGCACCACCGCGTTCACCGACGTGCCGCGCTCGAGGGCGCGGATGCGTGCCCGCCGCAGCAGCGCGTCGTCGATGCTGAGGGTCAGGTTGGCCACGGGAACAGTGTGGCACGGATCCCGTGCGCCGCATTCATCGTCGACCGTGAGGGCCCCGCGGGGCCCTCAGCGGTACCCTGCCCCATGCCCCACGACGTACGCACCCCCTACTGGGTCAAGCACGCCGTCTTCTACCAGGTCTTCCCCGATCGCTTCGCCCGCAGCGGCCAGGTGGCGCTGCAGCCGAGCGGACTCGAGCCCTGGGACACGCCGCCGACCGTCCACGGGTACAAGGGCGGTGACCTGTACGGCGTGGTCGACCGGCTCGACCACCTGCAGGACCTGGGCGTCACCGCGATCTACCTCAACCCGGTGTTCGCGTCGGGCAGCAACCACCGCTACCACACGCACGATTACTTCACCGTCGACCCGATGCTGGGTGGGAACGAGGCGCTGCGCGCGCTCCTGGACGCCGCCCACGCGCGCGGCATGAAGCTGATCCTCGACGGCGTCTTCAACCACGCGAGCCGCGGCTTCCTGCCCTTCCACGACCTGCTCGAGAACGGCCCCGCCAGCCCGTACCGCGACTGGTTCCACGTCCACGGCTTCCCGCTGGGCGCCTACGGCGAGGGGGACGGCACCGCGCGCTACGACGCCTGGTGGTCGCTGCCGGCGCTCCCGAAGCTCAACACCGACACGCCGCAGGTGCGCGAGTACCTGCTGCGCGTGGCCGAGCACTGGCTCCGCTTCGGCGCCGACGGCTGGCGCCTCGACGTCCCCAACGAGATCGACGACGACGCCTTCTGGCGCGAGTTTCGCAGCCGCTGCCGGGCGGTGAACCCGGAGGCCTACCTCGTCGGCGAGATCTGGGAGGACGCGACCCGCTGGCTGCAGGGCGATCAGTTCGACGCGGTCATGAACTACCCGATCACCAAGGCGATCCTGGGGTTCGCGGCGGCGACGATCGACGACGACGAGGTCGCCAAGTGCGGCTACAAGGTGCTCGCCCACCAGACCGCCGAGGGCTTCGCGGTGGCGGTGCGCGCCGAGCTCGACCGCCACCCCCGCGCGATCGTCGAGGCGCAGCTCAATCTGCTGGGGTCGCACGACACGCCTCGGGTGGCGCGGGTGGTGGGCGGCGACGCCGCGGCCGTCCACCTGGCGGCGCTGCTGCAGTTCACGCTGCCGGGCGCGCCGTGCGTGTACTACGGCGACGAGATCGGCCTCGACGGCGGCCACGACCCCGCGTGCCGCGAGGCGATGCCGTGGGGGCGCACGGGGACGTGGGACGCGGCGCGGCTCGCAACGTTCCGCGACCTGATCGCCTTGCGCCACGCGCACCCAGCGCTGCGCACCGGCGACCTCGAGGTCACCTACGCGCACCACGGGGTGGTCGCCTACCGCCGTCGGCTGGGCGAGGACGACCTGCTGGTGGTCGCCAACCAGCGCGACGAGGAGATGCACGCCCGGGTGCCGGTCGCGGGGTTGGCCGCGGGCGTGCGCACGCCGCTCTTCGGCACGGCGGCCGTCGACGTCGCGGACGGGACCGTTCACGTGCGGGTGCCGGGGCGGGCGGGGGTGGTGGTGGGGCTGTAGGGCGCGGCGCGTCCGGGGCCGACCCCGGACGCGCCGCGCGATCGAGGACGGAGCCTCAGGCCCCGACGGGCGTGAGCGCCTCGATGTCCTCCTCGCCGGTGCGTATGCGGATGACGTGGTCGAGCGGTTGGACGAAGATCTTGCCGTCGCCGACGTTGCCGGTGCGCGCGGACTGGACGATCGCGTCGATGGTGGTCTGCACGAAGGGCTCCGAGACGGCGATCTTGAGCTCGATCTTCTCGTGGAACTCGACGACGAACTGGCTGCCGCGGTACTGCTCGGTGATGCCGGCTTGGCCCCCGTGGCCGCTGACGCGGGTGATGGTGACGCCGCGCACGCCGGCTTTGAACAGGGACTCCTTGACCTCGGGCAGTCGGTTGGGGCGGATGATCGCAGTGATGAGCTTCATGGGTGCTCCTCCGTCTCAGTCGCCGGCGCCGAGGACGACCGGATCGAGCAGGCTGTCGGCGTTGGTGTACGCGGGCAAGCCGTGTTCCGCGAGATCGAGGCCTTCGACCTCCTCGCTCGGGCTGACGCGGACGCCGACCGTCGCCTTGAGCAGCATGAAGATCGCGTAGCTGGCGACGAGCGCGCCGGCCGCGTACACCAGGGTGCCGAGCAACTGCACGCCGAGGTTGCCGCCGCCGAAGACGGCCACCGCGAGGGTCCCCCACACACCGGCGACGCCGTGCACGCTGATGGCGCCGACCGGGTCGTCGACGCGCAGGCGATCGAACATCAGGACGCTGCCGACCACGAGGGCGCCGCCGATCGCACCCGCCGCGACCGCGGCGATGACGGTCACGACGTCCGGGCCGGCGGTGATCGACACCAGGCCCCCCAAGACGCCGTTGATGGTCATCGAGATGTCGGGCTTCTCGAAGAGCGACCAGCTGACGAGCAACGCGGCCACCCCACCAGCGGCGGCCGCGAGGTTGGTGTTCAGGAAGATGTCGGCGGCCGCGAGGGCGTCGGCGCTGCTCGAGAACGCGAGCTGCGAACCGCCGTTGAAGCCGAACCAGCCGATCCACAGCAGGAACACGCCGAGCCCTGCATACGCGAGGTTGTGCCCGGGCATCGCGACCGCGCGACCGCCGACGTAGCGTCCGAGGCGCGGTCCCACCGCCAGAACGGCGCCGAGCGCCGCGAAGCCGCCCACCGCGTGGACGACCGAGGAGCCGGCGAAGTCGGCGAAGCCCATGGCGTCGAGCCAGCCACCCCCCCACTTCCACGCGCCCATGAACGGGTAGATGAACGCGGTCATGACGATGGAGAAGATCAGGTACGCGGCGAACTTCATGCGCCCGCCGACCGCGCCCGAGACGATCGTGGCCGCGGTCGCGGCGAAGACCATCTGGAAGAAGAAGTCGGCCGAGTTCGGGACGTTCATGCCGGTCACGAAGTTCTGCAGGAAGAGCCCGCCTCCGTACATGATCCCGAAGCCGACGGCCCAGTAGGCCAGGCCGGCGACGGCGAAGTCGGCGATGTTCTTCATGAAGATGTTGATGACGTTCTTGCTGCTGTGCAGCCCGGCTTCGAGCAGCGCGAACCCAGGCTGCATGAAGGCGACGAGCAACGCGCAGACCAGCAGCGCGACCGTGTCGAGCGCGAACGCGACCTCGGCGACCGTCTCGCCTTGGGCGAGCGCCACGCCGAGCGCGAGCGGTAGGAGCAGGGCCGTGGTGCGCAACCACGGGGCCGGGGAGACGCGCATGGTGACCTCCAGGGGGGGGCCGAGCGCCGCGGACGGGCTCGGGATGCGCGCAACAGTACGCAGTATTCTGCATGATGTCAAGCGCAAGACGTTCGCAGGTCACGATCAGAGGTCACGAAAGACTGCTGGCGTCGGTATTCGTGCATCGCGTACTACGGGAACCAGCCATCAGGTCAGGTTCGCGTGGACGGTCGACGTGCGGCCCCGCGTCTACCCCGCCCCGCCCCCCCGCTGACGGATGGGAACGCCGAGCGGCCCCGGCGCGCGAGGCGCCGGGGCCGCTCGGTCGTGCCGACGGGGGTTCAGTCCTCGGCGGTCGGCATCACCGGACCGAGCACCTAGCCGCCGTCGATCACGAACTCGCAGCCGGTGGTGTGGGTCGCGTCCTTGGCGATGTAGAACAGCAGCTTGGTCACCTCGTCGACCGTGCCGGCGCGCGGGATCGGCTGGCCTGCGAACACCTCGGAGGGCGTCCCTGCGGTCATCGGGGTGGTGATGACGCCGGGGTGGATCGACACGACGCGGATGCCATGCTTGCTCTGCTCCATCGCGGCGGTCTTGGTCATGCCGCGCACGCCCCACTTGCTGGCGACGTACGCGCTGAGGTTGGCGTAGGTGATCATCCCGGCGGTCGAGGAGATGTTGACGATCACGCCGCCGCCCGCGGCGCGCATGGACGGGACCGTGTACTTCATGCCCAGGAACACGCCCGTCAGGTTGATGTCGATCACGCGCTTGAAGTCCTCCGTCGCCATCCCGTCGACGGTGCCGTACGCGGCGATGCCGGCGTCGTTCACCAGCAGGTTGACCTTCCCGTAGTCCTTCTCGGCCGCGGCGACGGCCGCCTTCCAGGCCTCGTCCTTGGTGACGTCGAGCTCGACGAAGGTGCACGCCGCGCCGAGCTCGGCGGCGAGCTTGCGACCCTCGTCGACCAGCACGTCACCGATGACGACCTTCGCCCCCTCGGCGACGAGCTCCTTGGCGTGGTTCGCGCCCATGCCACGGGCGCCTCCGCTGATCAGCGCGACGGTTCCATCGAATCGACCAATCTCGCGCCTCCTTGGCGGTACGCGTCGACCCTAGCGAGGACCCCTGCCGGCGACCAGAGGTGATCGTCACCCACGCGCTGCGACTCGTCCTGGATTGGGTCTCCGCGGACCCGTGCCGCCTGCTGCGGTTACTGCGGCAACAGCAGCGTGCTCATGTCGCCGACGATCATCCGGTGCGTGCTCGGGCGCCGCGTCGCGCCCTCGATGACCACGTCCTCGCCGATCAGGCTCCCCTGGATGCGCACGTCGACGTTGCGGATGGTCGCGCGCGCGCCGACGGCGGCGTACTCGATCTCGGCGTTGACGAGCGTCACGTCGGCACCCAGGGTGGTGAAAGGACCCACGTACGCGTCCTCGACGAGGGCGCCCGCCCGGACGAGGGCCGGGCCGAAGATGGTCGAGCGGCGAACGGTGGCGCCCTCCTCGACGACGACGTCGCCCACCAGCTGCGCGTCCTCGACGGTGCCGCGCACGTCGCGGCGGCGCTCGAGCAGCAGCAGCCGGTTGGCGTCGAGGATGTCGTCGGGCTTGCCGGTGTCCTTCCACCAGCCGGTCACCTCGACCGGCGCGACGCGCCCGCCGCGCTCGATCAGGCGGGCGATCGCGTCGGTGATCTGGTACTCGCCCTTGGCGCCGGGCTCGAGCCCCTCGATGGCGTCGTGGATCGAGGCGTCGAAGACGTAGACGCCGGCGACCGCGAGGTCGGAGGGGGGGTTGGCGGGCTTCTCGACCAGCCGGGTGATGCGGCCGTCCTCGACCACCGCGACGCCGAAGGCGCGCGGGTCCTCGACCCGCACCAGCGCCAGCACCGCGTTGACGCCCTCGTCGGGCCGGAAGGCCTCGACGAAGGGCCGGATGCCGTGTTCGAAGAGGTTGTCGCCCAGGTACATGACGAACGGGTCGTCGCCGAGGAAGTCGCGGGCGACCGCCACCGCGTGCGCCAGGCCCTTGGGCGGGCTCTGCAGCAGGTACGTGCAGCGCGCGTCGCGGTAGCCCTCGAGCGCCTCCTTGAGGTGGTCGATCGTGTCGTGGCTGACGACGATGCCGATGTCGCGGATGCCGACGTCGAGCAGGTCGTCGACCGCGTAATGGATGAGCGGTTTGCCGGCGACGTGGATGGTGGGCTTGGGCCGCAGGCTGGTGATCGGGCGCAGCCGCGTGCCGAGGCCGGCCGCGAGGATGAGTCCTTTCAACGGGAACCTCCGGGCTCCACGCTACCGCGCCGCACCGCCGGGCACCGTGGCGCGCCTCGCCCGTGGATCGCGCGGGTCACGAGGATCGTCGTTAGCGGCGCGAGGTGAGCATCAGGATGGCACCGACCACCATGCTGCCGCCGGCCACCCATGGGAGCCACGGCAGGTCGCGCTCCGCTTCGACCCCCAGCTCCACACCGGCGATGTCGATCCCGGCGCGCTCGACGAACACACCCGAAGCTTGCAGCACGAACAGGACGATCCCGGCCAGGACGAGCACGAGCCCAACGAGCATCGCGGTTTTCATGTGGGCCTCCTCGTCGAGGGTACGCCTTACGGACGCGGCGCGCGGCTTAGGATGCACACCATGAGCCAGACCTCCGAGATCCGCGTCGCCGTCACCACCGACGAGCAGCACAGCGTCACCGACCTGCGCTGGCAGGCGGACGACGCGCCCGAAGCGGGCGTCCACAGCGCCGAGGCGATGATCCTCGCGCTCTGGGACGCCGAGCAGCGCAACGCCATGCGCATCGACCTGTGGACGCCGCGTCTGACCGTCGACGACATGAACGACTTCGTGTACCAGACGCTGCTGTCGCTGGCCGACACGTACCGGCGCGCGACGAACGACGACGACCTGATGGTCGAGATCAAGGCCTTCGCCCGCGCCTTCGCGGAGCGCGCCGCGGCGCGGCAGCGGCGGGCCACCTCCGGATGACGCGCCCGCGCCGCGGAGCGTAGGCCCGGTCGCGGCCGGGGGCGGCTCCGTGGTCTAGGCTCGCGCATGACCCCGTCCGCCCGTCTCCGTGCTCCAGTGCGTGCGCGCCTCGCCCGCCTCGTCGGGGCGCTCGTCGCCGCGGCGTCGCTCGCGACCGCCTGGGCGCAACCCGCCGCGCAGGTCGAGCCCGCCGGCCTGATCGCCTTCGTCGACCCGGACGGGCGGCTGGCGCTCGTCGATCCCACCACCGGCGACGTGCGCCCTGTGTCGACGATCGGCGCCCGCGCCGGCTTCCCGCTCTGGTCGAGCGACGGCAACCGGGTGGCGGCGATCCTCGCCGACCAGGCCGGGGTGCGCATCGACGTGGTCGACGTGGCCGGCGGCGGGGCCACGACCCCCGTCCACCGCGCGGCCGGGCGCAGCCCGATCTACCTCGACTGGGCCCCCGACGACCGCACGCTCGCGGTGCTCGTCGGTCTGCCGAGCGGCGGCTTGGCGCTCGACCTGGTCGACCCGTCGGTGGCGGCGGGGGTCGAGGCGCCGCGCACGCTCGCCGAGGGCGCGCCGTTCTACTGAGACTGGTCGCGCACCGGTCGCTCGCTGCTGGTGCACGTGAACGTCGGAAGCCCCGACGCGCTCGCGTGCCTCACCCCGGTGACCGTGTTCACGTCGCGCGCCTGCTCCCGGAACCGGCCGGCTTCCAGTCGCCGGCGCTCTCCTCCGACGACCGCCTGGTCGCCTACGGGCGGCGCGACCCGAGCGGCCGCAGCGTCGTGGTGGTCGGCAACCCCGAGCGCCCCGACGCGATCGTCGAGCCGCGCGTGGTCGGGTTCCGCGGGACCGCCGCCGTCGCTTGGCGGCCCGGCGCGGCGCAGCTCGCGATCCAGCACTCGGCGACGCCGTCCGCGCAGCCGCACGGCCCGGTCGACCTGCTCGACGTCGTCAACGGCGACGTCCGGCGCCTGAGCGACGATTTCGTGCTGGCCTCGTTCTGGTCGCCCGACGGCCGCTACCTGGCGACGCTCTCGCTGGTGGGCGGCGACGACGACCGCACGGTGGTCGCGTCCGCGTGGCCGGATGCGGCGGCGGCGCTCCAGACGCCGGTCCCGACGCCGTTGGCGCGACGCGTCCAGGCGCGGACGACCGCGCTGGCGCTGAAGGTGATCGACGTCGACAGCGGGGCGGTGCGGCCCCTCGGCGTCTTCACGCCCTCGCCGCTGTTCCTGCTCCAGTACCTGCCGTTCTGCGACCAGTACGCGCGCTCGCACCGGCTCTGGTCGCCGGCGTCGGACACGCTGGTGTTGCCGGCGCTCGACGGCGACGGCGTGCCGACGCTCGTGTTCTTCGGCGTAGACGGCGAGGCGCGGCCGCTGGTGGTGGGCGACGGGCCAACGTGGAACGTGCGGTAGGCGCGTCCGGCGCTGGGTGCCGACGCTGCGCCTTCGCTAGCGCTCGCGCCCGTCGAACCCCATGAGCGACCCGTACAGCTCCGGCCGCCGGTCGCGGAAGAAGCCGAAGCCGGCCCGGAAGCGGCGCGCGGCCCCCAGGTGCAGGTCGGCCAGCACCAGCGTCTCGGACGTGCGGTCGGCCTCCGCCACCTTTGCGCCGGTGGGGTCGGCGACGAACGACGAGCCGTAGAAGGTCGCCTCGGTGCGGTCGTCCAGCGAGCGCTCGGTGCCGACGCGGTTGGCGCCGGCGACGTAGGTCGCGTTGCTGACGGCGTGCCCCTGCATCGCACGCTGCCACATGTCCTTGGTGTCGAGCCCGCCCGAGGCGACGGGCTCGCTGCCGATCGCGGTGGGGTAGAGGAGCAGGTCGGCACCCTGGAGCGCCATCGCGCGCGCGCACTCCGGGTACCACTGGTCCCAGCAGATGCCCGCGCCGACGGTGTCGACCGCCGTGCGCCAGGCCTGAAAGCCGGTGTCGCCCGGGTTGAAGTAGTACTTCTCCTCGTAGCCGGGGCCGTCGGGGATGTGGCTCTTGCGGTAGACGCCCAGCGCGGTGCCGTCGGCGTCGATCATCTGCAGGCTGTTGAAGTGCGCTTGCCCCGCCTTCTCGAAGAACGACACCGGCAGCACCACGCCCAGCTCCGCGGCGAGCGCCTGGAAGTGCCCCAAGAAGGGGTGACCCGCCACCTCGTGGGCGAGCGCGAACCAGCGCTCGTCCTCGACCTGCGGCCAGTAGAGGTACTCGAAGAGCTCGGGCAGCAGCACCAGCTGCGCGCCCTGGGCGGCGGCGGCGCGCACGTGGCGGTCGGCCGCGGCCACGTTGGCGTCGCGGTCGTCGCTGCAGGTCATCTGCACCAGGGCGATGCGGACGACGGCGTCGTCGGCGCCGGCGGGGGGTTCTGAGGCCCAGATCGGTCGCTCGACGCTTGGACGCTCAGGCATCGGGAGCCACCGCCTCGGGGGCGACCTCGCCGGCCGGCTGCTGCTGCGTCACGCAATGCCAGGCGCCGCCGCCGGTGACGAGCGCGCGGGCGCGCAGCCCGAGCACGTCGCGGTCGGGGAAGAGCGGGCGCACGAGGTCGAGCGCGCGGGCGTCGTTCGGGTCGCCGTACGTGGGGACCACCACGACCCCGTTCGCGACGTACCAGTTGGCGTAGCTCGCCGCGAGCCGGTGGCCGCCCTCCTCCAGGCGCTCGCGCGGAAGGGGCAGTTCGACCACGTGGTACGGGTCGCCGTCGGGGGTGCGGAGCGCGCGCAGCGTCGCTAGGTTGCGCTGCATCGGACCGAAGTTGGCGTCGCGCGGGTCCTCGGCGACCGCGCAGACGATCGTCCGGTCGCCGGCGAAGCGGACGATCGTGTCGACGTGGCCGTCGGTGTGGTCGCCCTCGAGCCCTTCGTCGAGCCACACGACGTGGCGCACGCCCAGGCCCGCGCGCAGGAGCGCCTCGTACGCGCCCTCGTCCAGGTCGGGGTTGCGGGTGGACGTGCGGAGGCAGGAGCGGGTGGTGAGCAGGAGCCCCTCGTCGTTCACCTCGATGGCGCCCCCCTCGAGCACGTACGGGAAGGCGAAGCGGCGCATGCCCAGGGTGCGCGCCACCGCCTCCGGCACGCGGTCGTCCCGCGCGAAGGCGTACTTGCCGCCCCAGGCGTTGAAGCGCCAGTCGGTCGCCGCGACGCGCGCGTAGCCGTCGACGACGAAGATGGGGCCGTTGTCGCGGAACCACGCGTCGTCCAGCGGCACGCGGTGGAAGCGGACGCGGTCGAGGTCGGCGCCGGCGGCCGTGAGGTGGCGCCGGGCGTCGCCCTCGGCCTCCTCGCCGGTGACGTTGACGACCACCGGCTCGAAGCCCGAGATCGTCGCCACCAGGCAGGTGAACTCGCCGCGCACGGCGTCGAGTTGGCCCTCCCACAGGTCGTCGTCCGACGGCCACGAGGTCCAGGTGGCGGCGTGCGGGCCCCACTCCGCGGGCATGCGGAAGCCGAGGTCGGCGGGGGTGGGGTGCTCGAGGTGCAGCATCGTGTGTCTCCTGGAGCGGTGGACGCGGGTCCGTGCTCGGAACCTGACGGTAGCACCTGTCCGGTCATCCCCGCGCTCCGGGCGCGGCGACGCCACGAAGGAGGGTGGCGACCCACGGTCGCCACCCTCGACGTTGCTTCTCGGCGGTCCCCGCTCAGCCCTTGACGGCCCCCGCGGTCAGGCCGGAGACGATGTAGCGGTTGACGACCAGGGCGAAGACGATGATCGGCAGGATGATGAGCGTGCCGTACGCCGCGACGACGCCGTACTGCGCGCCGACGTCGGCGCCGCCGACGAAGCGGGTGATGCCCACGGTGAGCGGCTGCGCATCGTAGCCGGCGAGGAAGAAGGCGAAGAGGAACTCGTTGTAGCTGATGATGAACGCCAGGATCGCCGAGGCATTGAGCCCGGGCAGCACCATCGGCAGGCAGATGCGCCAGAACACGCCGAAGGGGCTGGCGCCGTCGATGACGGCCGCCTCCTCGACCTCGTTCGGGATGCTGGCGAAGAAGCCGAGCATGAGCCACACGATGAAGGGCATCTGCATGGCCAGGTGCGCGAGGATGACGCCGACGAGGGTGCCGGTGAGGCCGACGCGCGCGAAGAAGAGGTACATCGGCAACGCCAGCACCACGTACGGGAGGAAGCGCGTCGCGAGCACGCTGAACACGATCAGGTTGCGTGTCCGGGCCGACAGCAGCTTGGTGATGCCGTACGCCATCGGGGTGCAAATGACCAGCACCACGAACAGCGCGCTGAACGAGATGATCATGCTGTTGCGCAGGAAGTGGGCGTAGTTGCCCTGGCGGAAGCTGCGCTCGTAGTTCGCCCAAGTGAAGCCATCCCACGAGAAGAGCTGCGGGATGCTCTGGAAGAGCGACGAGTCCTTGAGCGACCCGAGCACCATGACGAGGACGGGCGCGATGCAGATCGCCAGCCACCCGATCAGGAACAGGTACCGGAGGGCGAGGCCGCCGCGCTCGGCCATGCGTGGGAAGCGCGTGGCAGTCACGGTTCAGTTCCCCAGGTCGCCGAGGCGGGCGAGGCGCATGTACACGAGCGAAAGCACGGCCACGATGATCAGCATCGTGAAGGAGATGGCGTTCGCCATGCCCATGTCGGAGTTCGAGATCCCCTCGTTGTAGACGAGCAGGCTGAGGACGTTGGTGGTCCTCCCGGGACCGCCGCCGGTGAGCGCGAACACCGTGTCGAACTCACGGAACGCCGAGGTGAGCTGGATCAGGGCGATGAAGCCGATGTGGTAGCGGATGAGCGGCAGCTTGATCAGCGCCAACGCCTTCCAGCCGCCGGCGCCGTCGACCTCGGCCGACTCGAGGAGCTCCTCTGGGATCGTGGCCAGGGCCGCGTAGAAGATCAGTACGGCCAGCGGCGTGAGCCGCCAGGCATTCGTGACGATCGTCGCCCACATGGCGGTGTCGCGCGAGATCAGCCACATGGGGCCGTCGGCGCCGAAGAGGCCAAGCAGGAAGTTCACCAGGCCGTACTCGGGCTCCCACACGTAGAGCCGGCCCATCATGCCCACGACCACCTGGGTGGCGACGAAGGGCACGAGGTAGAAGGCCATGAAGAAGCGGGCGGCGGAGGTGCCGCGGATGCCGCGCGTGCTCATCACGCTCGCCACCGCCAACCCGGCGATCACGGAGAGGATGGTGCAGCCGAAGGAGAAGACGACGGTCGAGCGCACCGACAGGTGAAACAGCGGGTCCTGTAGCAGTCTCGCGTAGTTGTCGAGGCCCACGAACACCTGGTCGTGCATGCGGTACATGCGCAGCCGATGGAGGCTGGTCCAAAACGCCTGCACGACGGGCACCCCCAGGACCACCCCCCCGGCGATGACGCCGGGGAGGATGAAGGCCCAGGGCTTGAAGTTCCGGCGGCTCGACACGGCCTACCTCAACGGAAGCCGGACTCGGTGAAGATGCGCTCCATCATCTCGACCCAGCGGCTCTGCGCCTGTTCGGGCGTCATCACGTCGAACACGACGTCCGCCGCGAACTCGCCCGCCAGGTTGTACATGGCGGCACCGTACTCGGCCACGTGCTGCCGCGGGAAGCCGTACGTCATCTGCTCCTGGAATGCGGGCAGGAAGGTGTCGTAGAAGTCGTAGGAGCCGAGCACGACGGGATCGGTGAACTGGTCGGCGCGCGCGAACATGGCGGTGCGCAGGTTGAACTCGGCCGCCTGGTCCTCGAGCAGCCACTGGATGAACTTGAACGCCTCTGCCTTGTTGGGCGTGTCGAAGATCAGCATGCCGCCACCGCCGATGAAGCCGCGGCCGATCGGCAGGTCCTTGCGGTTGCCGGGCCATTGGGGCAGAACGGCGTAGCCGATCTTGCCTGCGGTGGGGGCGTCGCCGCCGTCGATCGTCAGGACGCCCTCGGGCCACAACTCGGCGGTGGCGAGGCGGCCTTCGCGCATGAACGACAGGTGCTCGAGGAAGTCCCAGGTCTGGGCCTGCGGCGGGAAGGTGTCTTCGATCAGCTTCTTCCAGTACGCGACGCCCTCGAGGAGGATCGGGTCGCGGAGGTCGCTGTCGTAGTTCTCGTCCCAGCCGTCGAGGCCGAGCGAGTACACGATCGCGAGGAACGCGCGCGCCATGCCGCCGGGCGGCTTGATCGAGGCCGAATAGCCGAACAGCGGCTGCGACAGCGTCTCACCGGCGACGGTGGCGCCCGCCGGGCGGGTGAAGAAGACCGCGATGTCGTACAGCTCCTCCCAGGTGGTGGGTGCGGCCAGCGGCCGCCCGTACTCGGCCTGGAACGCGGCCTGCTCGGCCGGGTGCTCGAACCAGTCCATGCGGTAGGCGTAGATCGGCGTCTGCGGGTTACGCGCGATGGCGACGATCTCGCCCGGACGCAGGATGGGACTGGTCATGTGCGAGTCGATGACCGACTGCGAGTACTGGCCGATGTCGAAGTCGAACTCGGCGATCAGGTCGTCGAGGCCGGCGACCTTGTCGTAGTAGTACCCGAACCACCCGGGGCTGTGGTAGCCCATGTCGTAGTAGTTCGTGTTGGCCTGCGCCTCGAGCTGCATCTTCTGCCACAATTGCGTGGGCGGCAAGACCTCCATGAGCACCTTGACGCCGGTCAGTTCCTCGTAGAGCGGGATGAAGTACTCCTCGAGGGCCTCGACGTGCGGACCCGGGTGCTCTGCGAGGCGCAGGGTGGTCTGCGCGGTTGCCGACGCCAGTAGGCCGATCACGACCGCCAGCGAGACGGCGAGGGACCAAACTTGGAATCTACGCAACATGCTTACCTCCAGGAACGCTGCGTTCTCCTTGGGGGCGCTGCGGCGCGCGAAAACCGATGCGGGTTCGTTGTCACCGACGAGAGAAGCCCATAATGAACGCAAGCGTTGCTCACCAGCGATTGTACGGACCAGGCGACGGGATTGTCCACAATCGGAGGTGCCGGCCAGGTACGCACCGTCCGCGCCGCTGTGCCACCGATACGCGCGACGCCACCCTCGGTGCGGTCCGTACGAAGTGCTAGCCTCATTTCATGGCCCAGACCCTACAGACCCTCCAGTTGGACGCCGATTCCCTCGCGCTCGCGTTGGCGCCGGCCGACGAGCGCGCCGAGCGAGCGCGCGCCCTGCGCGCCAGGGCCGAGGCG
>JARGGE010000089.1 GCA_029210865.1 Trueperaceae bacterium | reverse complement strand
GGCTCGCTCAAGCTGAGAGGACCTCAACAACTCCGGTCCGGCGACAACATCGACTGCCGTCGCGATGCCGATCCGATGCAACGCAGCGGTAAGATAAGAGAGAAAGCGCACGGGATCGTTGTCATCGGCGTCGAGCGACAGCCAGGCGACGGGCAGGCGGGTGCGGGCGGTCCAGGCCGAGACCAGCGTCGACTTGCCGAACCCCGCGGGCGCGGCGACCACCGTCAGGCGCCCGCGGGCCCCCGCCTCGAGGCGCGCCACCAGACCCGGACGCGGCACGGCGTCCGGGCGCGCCGGCGGCGCGAACAGCTTCGTGGCGAGAAGCGGGGTCGGGGCCATGGTGCTGGTCCCGACCCTACCGCGGGGTGCTCAAGCGGTCCGGGGATGGGCCGCGTGCCGCCGCCGCACCGTTCGCGCGCTGCGTGTTCCGGCCCTCAGCCGCCGAGGAGCTGCTCGATCTTGGCCTGGGTGGGGCGGCCGCCCGCGTGGACGACGCTGCCGTCGATGACGACGCCGGGCGTGGCCATCACGCCGTAGCTCATGATGGACGGCAGGTCCTCGACCTTCTCGATGGTCACGTCGAGGCCCTTGGCCTTGGCGACCTGTTCGATGAGGGCGACGGTGGCACTGCAGTTGGCGCAACCGGGTCCGAGCACCTTGACGTTCATGGGGTCTCCTTCGGAGGGTGGGCCTCAGCCCAGGATGGCGTTGAAGAGGTAACCGGTGAAGAGGATGCCGCCGCCGACCACGGCGATCACGACGGCGATCAGGCGGGGCTTGAGCACCTGCCGCAGCAGGATCATCTCGGGGAGCGACAGCGCCACCACCGCCATCATGAAGGCGAGCAGCGTGCCCATCGCGATGTCCTTGGCTTGCAGCGCCCCCACCAGCGGGAGGATGCCCGCGACGTTGCCGTAGAGTGGGATACCGAGCAGCACGGCCATCGGAACCGCGAAGACGTTGTCGGGTGAGGCGATCCGGACGAAGAAGGATTCGGGCACCCAACCGTGGATCGCGGCGCCGACGCCGATGCCCACCAGCAGGTAGGGCCAGATCTTGCCGACGACCGTCCGCACCTCGTCCAGGCCGCCCGCGAAGCGTTCGCGCCAGGTCGGGGCGGCGTCGGCGTCCACGCTCAGGCCGCTGCCGACCTGCATGGCGTAGACGAAGCCCTCCACGTGGCGCTCGAGCTTCAGGCGGCCCAGGAAGAAGCCGGCCAGCGTGGCCAGGACCAGGCCGCTGACGACGTACAGCGCCGCGATCCGCCAGCCGAAGAGCCCGTAGAGGAGCGTCACGGCGACCACGTCGACCATGGGGCTCGCGATCAGGAACGAGAGCGTGACCCCCAGCGGCACGCCGGCGGTGACGAAGCCGATGAAGGCCGGCACCGCGCTGCACGAGCAGAAGGGCGTGACGACGCCGAGCCCGGCGGCGAGCACGTTGCCGACGCCCTCGCGCTTGCCGCCCAGCAGGGCGCGCGTGCGGGCGACGCTCATGAAGCTGCGGAGGACGGCGACCAGGAAGACGATGCCGCCCAGCAGGAGCAGGATCTTGGTGGTGTCGTAGAAGAAGAAGTGGGCGGCCTGGCCCCAGTGGCTGGCCGGGTCGAGGCCGAGCGCGTCGTAGATCGCCCAGTTCCAGAAGGGCAGGATCGTGCGGTAGGCGGCGATCCAGGCGAGGGTGGCGGCGCCGACCCACGGCCAGGACGGGTCGACGGGTCGCCGCGTGCGCGACGTGACCCCGCTGGGCGTGCTCATGCCGCGGCCGTCCGGTCGAGGCCGGTCGCGCAGCGGGTCGGCGCCGGGCGCTCGGCCACGGCCGTCAGCACCGAGGCGAGGAGCGCGAGGGCGGTCGGTTCGATGCGGTAATCGATCCAGCGGCCGCGGCGGGTGCCGTGCACGAGCCCGGCTTCCCGCAGCACCTTCAGGTGGTGCGACAGCAGGTTGGCGGGGACGTCGAGCGCCTGCTGCACCTCGCACGCGCACGACTCGCCGGCCTGCAGGTGGGCGAGGATCCGGAGCCGGGTGGGCTCGCCGAGCGCCTTGAAGGCCTGGGCCTGCGCCTCGAACGATTCAACGAGCGTTGCTTCAACCACGGCTGAAGCGTACGCCCATGGATGCACGCGGTCCGGGACGCGCGTCCCGCGGTGGTGCGGGGCCGGCGGTCAGTCCCCCGCGAGCACCGGTTGCGGCATCCGGATCGGGCGGCTGCAGGCGGCCGGTTCGTCGAACAGCACGCGCTCGGCCTCGGGCAGGCGGGCGCGGGCGAGGTCGCGGATGCCGTTCACGCCGATGAAGAACTCGCGCATCATGACCACCAGCAGGTAGCGGCCGGATTCGGTGAGCTCGAGGGCCTGGGCGTCGTCGCGCGAGAAGGCGCCGGCGGCCTTGAGGAAGGCGTACTCGGTGAAGAGCGAGCGTTCGACGGAGACGCCGTGCGCGGTGGCGAACGCCTTCTTGTCGAGCCGCAGCCCGAACAGGTCCATCATCAGCCGGTAGCGCAGCTGGTCGCGGCGGTGCAGGCGCATGCGCGCGTCGACCGAGGGATGCCCCTTCTCGATCGCCTCGCGGTAGGCGCGCAGCGAGAAGGTGTTGGCGTAGATCTCGCCCCCCAGGTAGCTGAAGCTGCCGCTGCCGACGCCCACGTACTCGTCGTGGTCGACGATGTACTCGTCGATCAGGCGGGCGGGGTCGCGCGAGAAGGCCCAGGCCGACGTCGGGCGGTGGGTCTTCGAGAGCGTTCGCGAGAGCAGCCGGTACTGGCGCTCCTCGCGCGCGTAGTCGACCTTGCCGAGCGCGCGTTCGAGCGGCTTCTCGACGGCCGGCGAGACCATCAGCGGGTAGTAGGTGATCTGGTCGGCGCCGACGTGCTCGAGCAGCTCGAGGTCGCGCAGCAGCACCTCGTCGGTTAGCGAGGGCAGGTTGAAGATCATGTCGACGTTCAGGGTCGGCAGCTTGCCGCGCGCGAAGTCGAGGCCCTTGAGCACCTGCGCCGCCGAGCCGTACTTGTCGTGGCGCTTCATCTGCTTGAGCAGCTCGTCGTCGAGGCTCTGCACGCCCACCGACATGCGCTGCACGCGTCCCTCGAGCGGGCCGAGCACCGCGTCGGTCAGGTGGTTCGGGTTGGTCTCGGTGGACACCTCGTCGATGTCGAAGAGCTCGCGGGCGAGGTCGATCGTCGCCGCCAGCTCGTCGACCAGCACGGTGGGCGTGCCACCGCCGATGTACATGTCGTTGAAGCGGTAGCCGAGGTCGGCCACCATCCGCATCTCGTCGCGGAGCGAGGCGAAGTAGGCGCGCGCCGCCTCCTCGCGGAAGGGGAAGCGGTTGAACGAGCAGTAGGGGCACAGCAGCTCGCAGAAGGGCACGTGCGCGTAGAGCAAGTAGCCGCCGTCGCGCGTCGGTGCCGGCAGGTCGCCGGGGCGGTGCGGCTCGAGCGTCAGCTGTTGGTCGCGCAGGCCGCGGAGGCGGCGGGTGAGCAGCCGCTCGGCGATCACGGGCGCGGGGTCCGGGTGGCGGCGCGCGGCTTCGGGGCGAGGAGATCGCACATGCCCGTCATCTTAGGCCCTGGACGTGCATGCGCCGGTAGGGGTAGGCATCCCGTCGCCCCCGGTGCCGAGCGTGCGGCGGCGCGGTGGCCCCCGATCCGATAGCCTCGCGCATGCAGCGCTTCGATGCGATCGTCCTGGGCGCCGGCGTGATCGGCGCCGCGGCCGCCTACCACCTCGCGCACCGTGGGGCGCGCACCCTGGTGCTCGAGCGCTTCGCCTTCGGGCACGCCCACGGCTCCTCGCACGGCGGGTCGCGCATCTTCCGCAACGCCTACCCCGACGTGGCGCACGTGCGCATGGCCCTCGCGGCGGACGCGCTGTGGACGGCGCTCGAGGACGAGACGGGTGAGCGCTCGCTGCAGCGGACCGGCGGCCTCGACTTCGGCGTCGTGGGGGGCGGCGAGCTCGAGCCCATCGAGGCCGCCCTGCGGCAGGCGGGGAGCGGCGGCGAGCGGCTGACGGCTGCCGAGGTGCGCGCGGCCTTCCCGGTCTTCGCGGTGCCCGACGACGTCGAGGCGCTCTTCCAGGCGAGCGCCGCGATCGTGCCGGCCTCGTGCGCGGTGGCCACCCTCTTGCGCGCGGCGGGCGCGGCGGGCGCCGTGCTGCGCGACGGCGAGCCGGTCGAGCGCCTCGACCTGGGCGCGGACGGGGTGTCGGTGGCCACCCCGATGGGCCGGTACGCCGCCGACCGGCTCGTGGTGGCGACCGGCCCCTGGCTCGGCGAGGTGCTGCCCGATCTGGCGTTGCCGCTGCACGTCGAGCAGCAGCAGGTGCTGTACGTCGCCGTCGGCGACGAGGCGCGCGCGGCGGCGACCGTCGCGGCCGTGCGCCACCTGCTGCCGGGCCTGAGCGCGCGCTTGGTGGGCTACCAGACCTGCCTGTACACGAAGACGCCCGACGAGCGCTTCGTGCTCGACCGCCACCCCGAGCGCCCGCACGTGGTGGTGGCGGGCGGCGGCAGCGGCCACGCCTTCGAGTTCGGACCGCTGCTCGGCGCGATCGCCGCCGACCTGGCGCTCGACGCCGCCACGGCGCGGCCGACCGCCGGCTTCGGGCTCGGGTGCTTCGCGGGAACGTAGGCGCCGGCGCCGACCGCCGCTGGGAGGCGCGGGGTACCCTCGGGCATGGCCCGCGACCCCGACCCCGACGACCGCCCCGACGCCCTCCCCGACGTCGAACGCGACCGCGTCGAGCGCTTCCTGGCCGCCTTCAACACGATCGACCGGTTGCTCCGCGAGCGCACCAAGATCCACGACCACGGGGTGCCCTTCCGCACCGTGCTGCGTCGCTACGCCCGCGACCACCGGGCGCAGAAGATGGCCGACCGGCTCGACGACTACGCCGAGCTGCGCAACCTGCTCGTCCACGAGACGCTGGTGCCGAACGGCTGGCTCGCGGTGCCGTCGGCGGACGTGGTCCGACGGATCGAGGGCTACCGCGACGCGCTGGACGGCGGCCGCCGCGCCGACGACGCCTTCAAGCGCCGCGTCGCGACCGTCGCGCCCGCCACGCCCATGCGCGACGCGTTGGCGCAGGCGCACGCCACCGGCTTCTCGCAGTTCCCGGTGGTCGACGGCGATGCGGTGGTGGGCTTGTTGACCGACCGCGGCATCGCGCGCTGGCTGGCGGCGCGGGCCGCGGCTGGCGACGCCGCCGCCGTCGGCGACGCGCTGGAGCGCGCGACGGTCGCCGACGTGGTGCAGGCCGACACCGACCGCACCACCTGGGCGCTCGCCGCCCGCGACGAGCCGGCCGAACGCGTGCTGGCGCGCTTCGTCGACGCCCCCGAGCTCGAGGCGGTGCTGATCACCCAGCACGGCAAGGCGGACCAGGGGCTCTTGGGGATCGCTACCCACCTCGACGTCGTGCGCTTCTGGGACGTG
The DNA here is from genome assembly GCA_029210865.1 of Trueperaceae bacterium. GTDB lineage: Bacteria > Deinococcota > Deinococci > Deinococcales > Trueperaceae > JAABTL01. The sequence continues at coordinate 3,721 of JARGGE010000089.1, read as the reverse complement.
GGCTGAGGCGGCGCGACGACGCCGCGGTCGGAGTCCTCCTTGACATCCCCCTGACGCAATCTCAGTAGATTTTGGACGGAGGTACGCCCACATGCTCAAACGAATCGCTCTACTGCTCGTCATCGCTTCCGCGTTCGCCACGGCGGCCGCACAGGAGATCCGCCTCGACGGCTCGTCGACCGTCTACCCCGTCGCCCTCGCCATCGCCGAGGAGTTCGGCATCGAGTTCCCCTCGGCCCGCGTCAGCGTCGCGTTCTCCGGCACCGGCGCCGGCTTCGAGAAGTTCTGCCGCGGCGAGACCGAGATGTCGGGCGCCAGCCGCCCGATCAAGGCCTCCGAGGCCGAACTGTGCGCCGCGAACGGCATCGAGTTCGTCGAGATCCCGATCGCCGGCGACGCGCTGACCGTCATCGTCAACGCCAACAACGACTTCGCGACCTGCATGACGGTCGACGAGCTCAAGCGCGCTTGGGAGCCGGACTCGGGCGTCACCACCTGGGCCGACATTCGCCCCGAGTGGCCTGCCGAGGAGATCGTGTTCTACGGCGCTGGTGCCGACTCGGGTACGTTCGACTACTTCACCGAAGCCATCGTGGGTGAGTCTGGCGCGATCCGCACCGACTTCTTCCCCAGCGAAGACGACAACGTGCTCGTCCTCGGGGTCGCGGGCAACGACTACGCCATGGGCTTCTTCGGCTTCGCCTACTTCGTCGAGAACCGCGCGATCCTGAACGCGGTCGAGATCGACGGCGGCAACGGCTGCGTCGAGCCGAGCGCCGAGAACGCGGCCTCGAACACGTACATCCCGCTCTCGCGGCCGCTGTTCGAGTACGTCAACATCGCCAAGCTGGACGCCAACCCCGACCTGGCCGCGTTCATCGAGTTCGCGCTGACCTCGGATCTGGCCCGGAACGCGACGGAAGAGACCGGCTACCTCGTCTACCCCGACGCGATCTACGCGGCCGCGCTCGAGCGCGTGAACGACCGCGTCCCCGGCTCGGTCTTCGGCGACTTCGAGCCCGGCGACAGCGTCCTCGACGCTCTCCGCCAGCGCTGACCGCACCCCGGTGCGGCGCGCCGCCCGCCAGGGCGTGACCCGCACCACGAATCTCGGCGCCGGCCCCGAGGGGTCGGCGCCGAGGCGCGTCCGGGGCCGGTATCCTGGCATGTCGCCGACCGTACGGCGGCGCGCCCGCCCCTAGAACGAGGAGGACGTCGAACCCGTGACCCCTGCATCCGGTCGAGCCGAGCCGCACGCCTTGAGCCGGCGCGCGAACCGAAGCCGTTCCGAGGCGATCATCGGCGCCGTGCTGTTCCTGATGTCGGCCATCACGATCGTCACCACGATCGCGGTGGTCTTCGTCCTCGCCGAGGAGACCTTCCAGTTCTTCCGCGAGGTCTCGATCGTCGAGTTCCTTACGGAACGCCGCTGGACGCCGCTGTTCGCGGAAGCCTATTACGGCATCTCGCCGCTCGTCCTGGGCACGCTCCTCGTGGCGACCATCGCGCTCGCCGTGGGCGTGCCGCTCGGCCTCGGCTCCGCAATCTTCCTCTCCGAGTACGCCAGCCCTGGTCTCCGTCGCCAGCTCGTCCCCTGGCTCGAGCTCCTCGCCGGGATCCCGACCGTCGTGTTCGGCTATTTCGCGCTCCTGACCGTGACCCCCGTGATCCGCGCGATCATCCCGGGGGTGAACCTGTTCAACCCCCTCTCCGCCGGCCTGGTCATGGGCTTCATGATCTTGCCGACCGTCTCGAGCGTCTCGCTCGATTCGATGCAGGCCGTGCCCCGATCGCTCCGCGAGGCGGCGTACGGGCTCGGCGCGTCCCGGTTTGAAGTCGTCACCCGCGTGATCGTGCCGGCGGCGCTGTCGGGGATCGTGGCCGCCATCCTGTTGGCGCTGTCGCGCGCCGTCGGCGAGACGATGATCGTGACCCTCGCCGCTGGGCAGCGCCCCGCGTTCACCTTCGATCCGCGCGAGACGATCGCGACGATGACGGCCTTCGTCGTTCAGGCCGCGACCGGCGACCAGCCTGCGGGGTCGCTCTCGTCGCGCGCCCTCTACGCGGTCGGCGCCACGCTGTTCACGATCACGCTCTCCGTGAACCTGATCGCGCAGGCCGTCGTCCGCCGCTTCTCGGAGCAGTACGAGTGAGCGCCGCCCCACAAGTCCCCGAGGCTCGCGGCGGCTGGACCGTCGGCGAGGAGGCGAAGCGCGACCGGGCGCGGCGGCGAAGCGTCGGGCGGGCGTTCGCGGCGACCACCGCCGTCCCCGTCGCCCTCGCGGTCCTGTTCCTGTTGGCCCTCCTTGGCGGCATCTTCACCGACCTGTTCTCGTGGCAGGTCGTGGCATCGAACAACAGCGCCGAGTCCTTCGCCTGGCGGGAAGCACCCGTCGGCGGCGATGCCGTCGTGCGGCTCGAACTTGCGGCGCAGGGGCTCGATGAGGCGGCGATCGAGGCCACCCTGAACTACCCCGAGCAGCGCCGCCGCTTCTTCGCCCGCAACCGCGTGGAGTTCATGCTCTATACCGACCAGGGGCCCTTCCGCTGGGTGGTGACCAACATGCGCAACCGGTCGATCGAGCTGGTCGACCTCATCCCCGGCTTCGGGCAACGGGCCGAGCTCGAGGCCGCGCTGGAGCCTGGGCAGCGATTGCTGCTCAACCCCTGGCTCGACGGCGGCTTCTTCCAGCGCGTCGCGTCGCGCAACGCCGTGTCGGCCGGACTGAAGACTGCCCTCGTGGGCACGCTCATCGTGATCCTGGGGGTGGTGCTGTTCGCCATTCCGATCGGCGTCGGCACGGCCGTCTACCTCGAGGAGTACGTCGCGAAGACGCGCCTCGCGCGCGTGCTCGAGGTCAACATCGCCAACCTAGCGGGGGTGCCCAGCATCGTCTACGGGATCCTTGGCTTGAGCGTGTTCGTGCGCTTGCTGAACTTCGGCCCCAGCGTGCTCGCCGCCATCTTCACGCTCACGCTGCTCGCGCTGCCTGTGGTCGTCATCGCGGGTCGGGAAGCGATCAAGTCGGTCCCGAGCTCGTTGCGCCAGGCCTCCTACGGCCTGGGCGCCACCCGCTGGCAGACGGTCTGGCGCGTCGTGCTCCCGTCCGCCGCCCCTGGGATCGCCACTGGCGTGGTGCTCTCGGTGGCCCGAGCGATCGGCGAGACCGCGCCGCTGCTGCTCGTAGGCGCTGCCGCCTTCGTCCCGAACCTTCCAAGCACGCTCTCCTCGCCCTACACGGTGATCCCGGTGCAGATCTACTCGTGGATCTCCGAGAACAGCGCCGAGTTCCGCCACGTTGCGGCGGCCGGCATCGCGACGCTGATCTCGGTGGTCGGCGCGCTGTACGCCGTCGTCTTCGTGATCCGCCGTCGCCTCGAAAGGACTCGCGCATGACCAGCGTCGACCCCACCCGAACCCGTCCCCGCGAGGACGCCCCGAGCGTTGGGGCGGACCACGCGAGCGTCCGCACCGACCCCGTCGACGCCAGCGGCGCGGTCGTCGACGTCCAAGGGCTCGACCTCTGGTACGGCGACGCCCAGGCGCTGTACGACGTCAGCCTGCGCATCCCGCGCAACCAGGTCACGGCGCTCATGGGGGCGTCCGGCTGCGGCAAGAGCACGCTGCTCCGCGCCCTCAACCGCATGAACGACCTGATCCCCGGGGTCCGCACCGAGGGGTCCGTGCACTACGACGGGGTCGACCTGTACGGCGCCGACA